>JALOMX010000047.1 GCA_025455245.1 Chitinophagaceae bacterium | reverse complement strand
ATTGACGAGGTAATTCATCCACAAAAGTTTTGCAACCTCTTTGTCCACTGCAGGGCTGAAATCCTTGTAAAAAGTATTTGATAAAGTTATCAGCCTTTTCTTTTCTTCTTCCGCATTTTGTCCGCTGTTTATCGCATTCAAAAACCGGTTGATGGTTGTTCCATGCCTGAGCAATTCTGTTTGTAAAATGGTTTCGGTGTAGATATCCCTCTCTTTTGCCAGCGGATTGATCTGCTCATACAGTTCGTTCAATTTTGGCAGCAGGTTGTTGTAACTGCTTTTGAAGGTTGGGTTTCCATCCACCCTTTGCTGAAATTTCTTTTCATAGTTTAACCGCTTCTCAACCGCTTTGCTGAATTGCATACCCTGTACTTCGCCAATCCATTTTTTCCATGCATTGGCTGTGGATGCATACTTGCTAGCATATTGAATTTTTACCTGCTCATCTGCCCGCATAAATCCGTCAATTGTTTTAAGCGATTGATCCCTGATGCTGATTTTATAGGGGTTTGTATATTCAAGCGTTTGACGCAGGGCTGCTGCGGGCAGGTATTGTTGGGTACGACCGGGAAAACCAAAAACCATGGTAAAGTCACCATCCTTTAAACCTTTGGTATTGATGGTGAGCGCCTTTTTAGGGATATAGGGTTTGTTGTCTTTGGAATATGCCGCGGGCTTATTGTCGGGCCCTGCATATATCCTGAACAGGGAAAAGTCCCCCGTATGCCTTGGCCACATCCAATTGTCTGTATCGGCCCCGAATTTACCAATGTCGGAGGGTGGTGCTCCCACAAGCCTTACATCCCTGAATGTTTCAGTAACAAACAGATAATATTTATTGCCGTCAAAGAATGCCCTGATAAAAAAATCCTGCCATTCCTCCTTTTGGACAGATGGTTTCAATGCATTGATATTTTTATCAATGTTTGATTGCCGTTCGCTTTCCGTCATGGATGGGTTAACTCCATTGAGCACTTTGTCGGTTACATCATCAATGCGGATAATAAATGTTGCAAATAAAGCCGGGTTAGGGAGTTCCTGCGTTTTATCCATGGCCCAAAAACCATCCCTCAGGTAATTGTTCTGAAGGGTGGTATGGTTTTGTATGGCGCTGTATCCGCAGTGGTGGTTTGTGAGTATTAAACCTTCCTTACTGATGACCTCTGCCGTACAAAATCCCCCGAAGCTGACGATGGCATCTTTCAGGCTACCGCTATTGATTGAATAGATGTCTTTGGCCGATATCTTCATGCCCATTGCCTTCATTTCTTTCTCATTGAGCTGTCCGAGCAATTGGGGCAGCCACATCCCCTCATTGGCAAATGCATTGCTTAACAAGACGGAAAGAATAACAAATAGCCCAAAAATCCTTTGTTTGAACATAGCAATCAGGTTTAATGTTAAATTGCGCCGAAGGTACGGGATTGATCCTACGTCTTATTGGCTGTTTGTCATAAAAAAGCTTGATTTAAACTTAAAATTTCTGTATGACCATTAATCTTATTCGGAGCGTTTCATGGATCGTTTTGGTATGTGCATCTTGTTTAAGCAGTTGTTCAAATGGTAAAAAGGGAGGTGCCGACACCGTTATTGTAAATGCAACCGTTTATACAGCGGACAGCCTCAGGACAAGTGCTGAAGCTCTTGCCATAAAAGATGGAATTATTGTATATGCAGGCACAAATGATTCAGCAAGATTGTATATCGATGAAAAGACCGAAGTAATAGATGCAGAAGGAAAGTTTGTCATGCCCGGTTTTATTGAAGGGCACGGGCATATTCACGGCCTCGGTGATTTTTTACGTGACATTAACTTAATGACCGTTGCTAATTGGGACGAAGCCCTTCAACGGCTCGATTCTGCCATTAAACTTGCCAAACCCGGCGAGTGGATCATTGGCAGGGGATGGCATCAGGAAAAGTGGGATAAAACCCCTTTGGCTAACCATCTTGGTTACCCGTACAAAAGCGCCCTCGATAGCATTTCACCCAATAATCCCGTCATGCTGACACATGCAAGCGGTCATTCTGTTTATGTAAACTCCAAAGCGCTTGAAATTGCCGGCGTAAACGAAGAAACGCCCAATCCGGATGGGGGCGATATTGTAAAGGACCCTGCGGGAAATATCGTGGGGGTGCTTGAAGAAACAGCTATGGGGCTTGTAAGAAGGCCATACAGTGAATATGTTCGTCAGCAGACTGATGAGCAGCGCAAAGAAAAGTGGCGTAAGGGGATTGAACTTGCAGAAAATGACTGCCTAAGAAAGGGGATTACAAGCTTTGTGGATGCCGGTTCGTCATTTGAACAGATGGTATGGATGGAAGACCTTGCGGCCAAAGGGCAACTGCAAATAAGGCATTGGATGATGCTTCGTGAAAGTCTTGAAAATCTGAAGGCCAATAAAGCCAAATTGCCATTGATAAATGCTGGCAATGGATTTCTGACGGTTAAGGCAGTAAAGGTTTCTCTTGATGGTGCGCTTGGATCTTACGGTGCATGGCTTTTGGCCCCCTACACCGACAGGCTTGGTTTCTTTGGGCAAAATACTTTTCCCATGGATTCGCTGAAAGCCATTGCAGGATGGTGTTGGGATAACGGACTGCAGCTTTGCGTACATGCTATCGGCGATCGGGCAAACAGGGAAACCGTCAATATTTTTGCAGAGCAGATAGCAAAGGATAAGTCAAGGAGCCACCGTTGGCGTGTAGAGCATGCACAGCATGTGCACCCTGCCGAAATACCAAGGTTCAAAGAATGGGGGATTATTGCAAGTATGCAGGGAATACACTGCACAAGCGATGCACCATTTGCCCCGAAGCGGCTTGGAAACGAGCGTTGCAAAACAGGGGCCTATATGTGGAAGTCTTTTTGGGATGCCGGGGTGCTTGTAAACAACGGAACGGATGCGCCCGTAGAAGATGCGGACCCCATAGCCAATTTTTATGCCACTGTTACCAGAAAAGGAAAATCGGGTATTGCATTTTACCCGGAAGAAAGGCTGAGCCGTGAACAGGCTTTGTATTCTTACACCATGGCCAATGCCATCGCTCAGTTTGAAGAAAAAGAAAAAGGGTCCTTAGTTCCCGGAAAGTATGCCGATATTGTAATGCTTTCAAACAACCTTCTTACCTGTGGTGATGAAGAAATATTGGGAACAAAAATTCTGATGACCATGGTTGGAGGGAAAGTAAAATACAGGCAGTAAATAAACAGCAGGGTTTGCTCTGAATGATGAAGGTTGTTTTTCCTTTGTGTTCAATCAGTTGATAAATTCATGTTTGATGAAGAAGCAGGATGCGGCATGCAGGCTAATCCTGTTTTTTCTGTTCAATAGTTTATTTCGGATGGCATTGTTTGTTGAGGCATCCAAAATCAACGCACATCATGTAGATCTTTTGTACGGTGAATTTTATATAGGCCTCATGGCTCAATACAGAAAGTCTGAAACTTCCAGCCGGGGTATCTTTTTTTTAAATTACTGATCACTTTATTGTATGATCTTTTCTCGGGGTATGCCGGGACCGCTGTTTCATGTAAGGCCCATTTTTGAATGGAGAAGTACCATTGATCCGGGCAGAATTTGGTTGAATTTTTCAAAGGCGGTAATGTTTTTAAGATTTCGGCGGGGATGTCTTCTTTTCTGGTACAAACGTACATCTGTGTTGTTTTTCCGGAATAAAGGCTCATGGATAAATAGGAGTCCCAAAGCCCAACCATATTCAATGAAGGTAATATTGCCCAAAGGACAATTGTAAAAGCTACCATCATCCTGTTGTATATGCCATTGACGTGTAGTTCAGGAAGTGGTTGTTTGTAAATACCAACGTAAAGAAGCATCATCGAGCCTGCATTCCAGGGAATTACTATCCGGTTATGATGCCAAAGCCAGTTTCCTGAAAAAATAAGGAGGAACCCATGCATGGAGATCAACAGGGCTGATGACAATTTTCGGGTACGGTTGAAAAGCAAACCGACTCCGGTTAATACTTCAAATAGTGGTATGAACCAGCCGGACCGGATTATGATGGAGGGTAATTCTTTTATATCCAATCCGGCTACCTGCCTGAGCATAATTGACTTCCATATTATCCGGATGAAATGGGGATTGAATTTGGATAAACCGCTGTAAAAATAAGTAGCGGCAAAACAAGTGTTGTCAGGAAAATCAATGCACTTTTTTGCTTTCTGAAAAAGTACCAGATGATTAAGAGGGTTATAAACTGAAAGTTCCAGGGTTGCCACCGGTTAAAATCCAACAGGGCGCTTGCAATTTCAATGCATGCAACGGCCAGCCACCATTTCGGGGCTTTGGGGTACATAAGGATCATCACCATACCCAACATGCCGGTTACAAAAAGGAACAGGTGAAAGGTTTGCGGTATTGTCTCCGTCCACGAAATGGGAGATGCGACAGGAAAGCTGCGATGGAGGGTCCACATTTTCCAGCCGGTAATCTTGCAACAAAGCCATGCAATCATGAGTATCCTGATGCAATATGGCAGGTATGGATTTTTATGATTGGCCTCCAAAAGATCAGGATTGATGAATGAATACCGGCATGCCTATATTGGTTATGATGAAGCGATGGCCGCTTCGGTTTCTGTCCGGTTTTTATACTGTTGCCAGGCTAAATAACCTGTTACCAATGTTGAACCAAAAAGGTAGGCGACAATGATGCTTAGTGCCCAGGGATATTTTGAAGAAATACCAAACCAGTCGCCGGAATAAATAATGATCCCGGCTCCAAAAAGGTTTTTCAGCAATTCATAAATGCCGGATAAAGGATTTCCATCCATCAGTTCTGTGTAGGCATACACCATCATAAAAACAAAAGCACCATAATAAAAAATGGAAGGCATGCCAATGGTTGCAATGTTTCCAAAAAAATAGGTCAGCATAAGAAGAAGTACCGTCATCTGAACCCATGCCCACATTTCAACTAAAGGTGAAACCGTCGGAGCATATTTTTCAAAATGGTACACATCATCAATTTTTTTTATGGGATATTTTTCTGCAACATCTGCAGGACGGTAACCGGTGGGTTTCCACCAGAGAAGGAACTTTTCTTTCCAGCTTTGGGTTCTCCATGCATCCATGATCAGCAACCACAGGTGCTGAAAGTTTATTTTAATAGGATTCCAGGTACTGACGGGCCTTGTAATTCCGTAAACAGGAGGGACATCAGGCAGTTCTTCCTGAAAAGTTCCAAATAATTTATCCCACACGATAAAAATCTGCGAATGATTTTTATCGATGTATTCAGGATTGATGGCATGGTGTACCCGGTGATGTGAAGGAGTAACAATGATGTGCTCCAGAAATCCCATTTTTCCTATATGCCGTGTGTGGTACCAGAATTGGGCAAACAGGTGAAGCGGGGCTAAAAAAGCTATTACCTGAGCAGGAACGCCAAGGAAAGCGGCGGGCAACAGAAAAAAAGACCAGATATTAAAAAAAGAGGAAATGCTTTGGCGTAAAGCACAGGCGAGGTTAAATTCTTCGCTGCTGTGGTGTACGAGGTGTTTGTTCCAGAAAAGGTTGATTTCATGGCTAAGCCGGTGCACCCAATAACCCGCAAAATCAAGGGCAATAAAAGCGATTACATAGGTAAGCCAGGTTGCTTTTATTTCAAGTAAGGCAACATGCTTTACCAGCCAACTGTATCCTACAATGGTGATGCTGAGGCCAAGTACATCTTTGGTAACATTGGTAATGCCGCTGCTGAGGCTGCTCACCATATCCATATTCCGGACGGTATCGAATCCTTTTTTCCAACCGTACCACTTTTCCAACAAAACCAATGCCAGGAAAACAGGCATCGCAATCACCAGGATTTTTCCGTAAGTTTCCATAAATACAACTCAAACAAATACAAATGTAGCGTAAATCATTTTTGAAAGGTATTTACCAGGTGCAACCTCCATATGGTTTAAATTTGCATGGCTGATTCGGTGTTTGGCTTTTCCCCTTAAAAATGCACTGAACCACCTGAAATGGAAAGGATTTATTTTGACAATGCTGCAACCACTGCACTCGATCCGGAAGTACTTGATGCGATGATGCCTTACCTTACTGAAAAATTCGGTAACCCATCGAGTATTTACAGTTATGGCCGTGAAGCAAGGTTGGCCATTGAAACATCCCGGAAAACTGTTGCAAGGCTGTTGAATGCGCACCCTGCCGAAATATTTTTTACCAGCGGTGGCACGGAGTCCAGTAACACGGCTATCAGTGCCGCTGTTCATGATTTGGGCTGCCGGCATATTATTACTTCGGCTATTGAACACCATGCAACCCTGCACACTGTTGAAGATTTACATGCGCGGGGCCATGCTTCTGTAAGTTATGTAAGACTTCTCCCTGACGGACATATCGATCCGGAGAACCTTGAAGAACTCCTGAGCAGGAGCGAAGAAAAAACCCTTGTCACATTGCTTCATGCCAATAATGAAATTGGAAATATACTTGATATACAGGCCGTAGGTGAATTGTGTAAAATGTATGGGGCCATTTTCCACAGCGATACGGTTCAAACCGTAGGGCATTTCCCTTTTGACCTCAGGAATACCCCCGTCCATTTTATCACCGGAGCCGGTCATAAGTTTCATGGACCCAAAGGTGCCGGCCTTTTATACATCAATGAAAATGTACGGATCAAACCCCTGATTCATGGAGGAAGTCAGGAAAGGAATATGCGTGCCGGTACCGAAAATCTTTACGGGATTGTAGGGTTTGCAAAAGCCCTCGAAATGGCAACGGCCAATTTTGAAAAAGATAGCAGTTTCATCAAAGGTCTAAAGATGTACATGATGGAACAATTGAAAAAGTACATCAGGGGTGTTAGTTTTAATGGTGATGTTTTGGGGCGGAGCCTCTATACGGTGCTGAATGTAAGTTTTCCAAAAACAGAAAAAAGTGAAATGGTCCTGTTCAATCTTGATATCAATGGAATATGTGCAAGCGGGGGAAGTGCGTGCACAAGCGGGGCGGATCAGGGAAGCCATGTGATACGCGCCATCAACAACAATCCCAATCAGATTGCGGTGCGTTTTAGCTTTTGCAAAAAAAATACCCGTGAAGAAGTGGACAGGGTAGTGGCCAAGTTGAAGGAGATATTATAGAAGCGCTATGATAACTGATCGTGAAAAGCATTTTATGTACCTCGCCATTGAGGAGTCGAAGGCCGGTATGGAGGCCGGAGATGGAGGGCCATTTGGATGCGTTATTGTAAGGGGTGATGAAATTATTGGGCGCGGTCATAACAGGGTCTTATGCAGTAATGATCCTACGGCCCACGCAGAAATAGTTGCCATCAGGGATGCCTGTGCCAACATCGGGAATTTTCAATTGTCAGGTTGTGAGGTATTTTGCAGTTGCGAGCCTTGTCCTATGTGCTTTGGAGCACTGTATTGGGCGCGTCCTGACCGGATCTTTTTTGCCAATACAAAAAGAGACGCCGCTGAAATCGGATTTGATGATGCTTTTATTTACGGGCAACTTGAAATCGGGGATTATAAAGCCCGTCAGATTCCGATGGTAAAAATGGATATGCCCGAAGCATTAATGGTATTTAAGAAATGGATCGAAATGCCCAACAAGAACCTGTATTAATGCGCCTTAAAATGGATTATCAATAAGGTCTTTTGGGATTGGAATAATTAAAATGTATTTGTTATAGTCCCAAAAAAAATTGATATCCAGTGGACTGATTTATCCGTAGTCCGTGTTTTGCGTTGTTTATTTTCGTTCCAAATCCTTCATCACAAAATCTATCCATTTTTCAGGGGCAATTTTGTTCAAAAGAATGTCAGGCTGAAATCCTGTGTGGTCAATGGGTTTCTTATCTGTCCAACTTGATTTTACAATGGGTATAGTTAATATAAATTTATCATACGGCATTGAGGTAGGATTTGACATTCCTTCATAGTCCATCATTCCTATTGTATTTATTCCATAAGTAGTTGTCTTTTTACTTTGTTTGGAAATAAAGAAAAAATATTCCGATGAGCTGCCGCAAAAGTCATCTACAATCAATGCTATCTTTTTCGGATTTTTCAAGATGGAATCTAAAGGAAAGATTACTCCCGGAATAGGGTAGAATGCCATTTTTGTAGTTGGAAGCTCCTGATATGCTTTTTTGTATGCGGCCAGGATCTCATCAGGAAAATACTTTTTATAATCATCCGGAATAGGATTAACTACATAAGGTTCTAAATCTGCCAATTTGGACTTTACATTTTCAGGTGTAGTTCGCAAATAACTGTCATATTGAATGATAGGATTTGTCATAAAATATGGCAAAAAGGAAACCCAGCCCGTATTGCCACCTCCATTACCGGTTAAGTCAACGATTAGATTTTCACTGCTTTTTATAATACTATCATTTTGAGAAACCAATTGCATAATTTTCTCATCATTGTTTTCAAAGGTGGGGATTTTTAATAAGGCTGTTTTTGAAGATAATTTTTTGAAATCCAAACCCTTGTTATTGTTTTTCCAGGTATTAAGTTCCTCTTGTTCCTTTGCAGACATAGCGGAAGGGTGAATTTTTCCAAACATTTGTTGGTTCCAGATTTGCAAAAGATTTCCTCTTTGTCTGGTAACAATATCGGTAGTGAAATAAGAATTAAATTCTTTGGATATCCATCCTTTTTCAGTTTTGATAAAAGTGTAGTATACCAAACCAATTGGTAAGCCCGGATCATTCGACTCAAGAATTATGCCTTGAAATTCGCCGGGATTTTTTTTACGAATAGCCATTTTTATGGTGGCTTCAGGATTAATCCATATTCCCTCGATCGGATCTGTCTTCTTTTGGGAAAGATATATTTTGAAATCTTTTTCAGAAAGGGATACGCTTTCATCTTCAGGACGTTTATTTGCTTCAAAGCCCAACATAAAATGCTTGTCTTGAAAATACCTTACATACTCTTTAAGCAGGTAGTAACAAGTTTCCGGATTGGTTACGTTCGCAGTTCTTTTTTCTAATGACTTAACCAGTTCCATATACTCAGGTATTGTAGTCTTATTTATTTTGGCAGGGAAACCGGCATAATTTTCTTCAGTTTTAGCAACGAGTTTGTTTAGATTATCAAGACAGTTACAGTTGTTTTCCTGAGAGAAGAGTTCAGTCGAAGCTAACATTAGTACTGTCAAAAAGTAAATACTTTGTTTCATAATTTCTAAGTCAGATTGTGTCAGGTTTATTTTATTTTTTTTAAATGTAATTTAAATGATTCCTATCGTTTTCCGGCTTTTCCAAGTCGGGGTTATAAGACACTACCCTTCAATCAAAATCCGTCGCGTAGCACAGTGACAGCTTCCGGAGTAAAAACGATCAATACAGCACAAAAGTTGATAAAAGCTGGGATTTTAAACTTTCAATTGATAAATTGGTGCAAGTGAAAGTACAACAAGTTTGCCGGTCTAGCCTTACGATGGTTGTGCAAGTGGCAGAAAAGCCCATGTTATTTTCCCACCGTCAACATTGCACTTGGTTTTGTTATTGATACAAAGGTGTAAAAGCAAACCAATGGCAGACACTTTCCTGAAAAGCCGTAGGAAGGTTGCGTTTCAAAGCTTGCCCGTATTATAGTCGGGATATGGTTCTGTGCCTGCCTGCACACAAGTGCGGGGAGGTAGGTAGGCAACTCTCCAGCCTAACTTGATTTTGTGTTCGTATTTCTTAAAATTGCTTTTCAAAATTCATTCCGTTAAATTTATATATGTTTCCGTCCGCCATTCCAAACCACAATTCCTTATTATTATCTTCAAAAATTGATAGGGCATTGTCATTAGTAAGCCC
>JALOMX010000046.1 GCA_025455245.1 Chitinophagaceae bacterium | reverse complement strand
ACATCCCAAATGGATGCATATGCTTCACCTAAGCCATTTAGCATTTGGCCGTTTGTTACATATTGTTCAACTACAGCAGGCATACCTCCTACAATGAGATACCTGTTAAATAACCCCATCAACTTATTCAATGCTAAATCCTTCATAGGAACTTCCTTCCAATAAAGTAGCGCCTTCTGTTCATCGCATGCTAACAAAAACTCTTCAAAATCCATGGGATGCAACTTTAACAGTTCAATACGTCCAACAGGCATGGCAGAAACATCTCCCATTGCAAATTCAAGCAGCGACCCGGCAGCAATGATATGCAAATCAGGAAGGTCTTCGTAAAAATAACGCAACATGGCAATCGCTTCAGACACCTGCTGTATCTCATCTATAAATAATAAGGTTTTCGTTGGTGCAAAGGGAATGTTTTTGCTTAGACAAGCTGCTTCAACAAGTTGTAATACATTTTTAAACTCGTTGAAGAAGGAGGCATCCTCCTTTCTTTCGAGGTTTAACTCTATATAGTAATCAAATCTTTTAGAAAATTGCCTTACAAGGGTTGATTTCCCTACCTGTCTTGCGCCTCGTAAAACCAATGGCTTTCGGTTAGGTTTATTTTGCCATTCTGAAAGTTTTTCAATGGCTTTTCTATAAAATTTCATAAAGTGTTAATTATCAATTAATAACGGTGTTTTTGGTTTCGTTTTCTTTTATCTTGTAACAAAATTAGGGTAAATGAGACCTATTTTTGTAACAAAATAGGGGTAAAAATTAAATAAAATTGTAACAAAGTTAGGGTAAATGGAAGGGTTTTTTGTAACAGAATTAGGGTAAGTGCCTATTTCACATCTATTATTAATAAGATTCCGGCAACGTATTATCACAACTTTACAGTATTTTAAACTGCTTTAGTTTCATTTTTAGTAAGATGAAATAGCTTATTCAAATATTTGCCTGTTCAAATAGCGAAATGCCTCCATCGCCCCCATATACATACATGTTCGTGCACCGGCCTTGTTGGCATTCATCACCATTTTTATCCAGAATTCTTTGCTGCAGGTAAATGTGCTAGTGGCTCCATACTGCTGCAACTGATATAACAATGCCCCAACAAAAGCATCGCCTGCGCCGGTTGTATCTACAGGCTCAACAGGTATGCTTTTAATTACAATCGTTTCACCTTTTAAGCCTAAGAGTGTACCTTTTGCACCAAGGGTTATGGCAAATACAGCAGATGTTTCTTTCAGGAAGATTTTGGCAGCTGATTCAACAGCGTCGGCACCGGTTAAAAGCATTGCCTCTTTCGATAGTTGGGATCGAAACTGATAAAATGTCCTTGTTTTCTGGCCTCGCTCAACAGATGAATATAGGATTGCTGTAAAGGCCCGTTGAGGAATGCGGTTGCACTTCCAAAATGGAGCAAAGAATAAGCTGAAAGATCAATGTTTGAAAGGTCGCTGACGGATAGTTGGCCATCGGCGCCGCGGTTAAAATAGAAATCGCGTTCACCGTTTTCCATCAGCGACACAAAAGCGATTGTGGTAAAGTTTTCTTTATCGCGAAACACAAACTGTGTGCCTACACCCATATCATCGAGCATATCCGCAAGGTGTTGCCCAAAGGGATCGATGCCCACTTTTGCAACCAAATCTGCCTCTCCTCCTAAAGCTGCAATAGCTGCCGCCACATTAGCCGGTGCACCGCCTGCTTTCTTTAAAAAATGATCCCCTTCCGTTAAAGGTTTTCCCTTGTCGGTGCAAATCATATCAATGAGTGCCTCACCTATACAAAGTATTTTCCGCATGTATAACGTATAATATATTTTTTATACAAACAGCATTGCGCTCCACCACAATAAACACAAAACAATAAATACCTAATTCGAAATATACCTTTCAAAAAACTCCCATGTCCTCAGCATCTGATCAATGCGCTGACGGTTGTTGCCGCTGCGGGTAATTTCGTGGGTGGCATTCGGATGGCGTACATATTCAACTTCCCTGCCAAGCACCTTCAGGCTTTTGTATAACTGCTCACTTTGAATAACGCCGGTGCGCAGGTCCTGCTCGCCATGAAAAATAATGAGTGGCGTTTTGATTTGATTGACGTAGGTAATAGGAGATTCTTTTTCAAGTACGTCGTAGGTTGTTTTCTCCCATGGATAGCCGCCAAAATAGTTGGGTATTAATCTCCATGCATTACCCTCGCCAAAAAAAGTTCGCAAATCATACACCCCGCGTTGTGCACAGGCTGCAGCAAAACGATGATCGTGCCCGAGTATATACGCCACAAGATAACCCGCATAAGATCCGCCGGTAACCAATAGCTTATTGGTATCGGCCCAGCCCTGCGCAATGGTTTTATCCAGTGCAGTCAGCACATCGCGCATAGGTCCGGTACCCCAGTTGTTGATGTTGCTGCGCATAAATGCCTCACCATAGCCGCCGCTGCCCCGTGGGTTGCTGTACACAACCCCATAGCCTTTGCTGCAAAAATACTGGAACTCATGCCACATGCTGCTTTCACCGGGTCCCCACATAGCCGTGGGCCCGCCATGGATTTCAAGCAATAACGGAAACTTTTTACCGGGTTCAAAATTTGACGGCTTCATGACCCAATATTCAATTTCCAGGCCGGCCTCATTCACAAAACTGTACTTTTCGGGTATACTGAGTTTTTTCTCTTTTACCCAACTGTTGAAAGACGATATCTGTTTCATGCTTTTGCCCTGCACATCACCCAAATACAATTCTGAAGGGTTCAACACACTGTTTTTTGAATAGGCCAACGTTCCTGCTTTGACGTCAAAGCTGCTGATACCTTCATCAAAAGAAGTGAGGGAAGAAAGCGTTTTGGTTGGAACATCATAGCGATACAATAATATCCCTCCGTTTGAAGAAGCAGTAAAATAAAGGTTCCTGTCATCGGCCGACCATGTAAAAGCTCCTTTGTTACGATCAAGATCAACCTTTACAGGCGTGGCCGTTCCATTCAAACCCACAATAAAAAGTTCGGGAACATTTACAAAACCAGTTTTCCCTTTTTGGCAGGCAAGCCATTTGCCTGAAGAGGAAACAGATGCAGAAGAATACACAAAACCCGAATCGCCCAAAATCATCCTGAGGTTTTTGCCGAGGGTATCAATGGTGTAAACGGCCCTTTCAAGTGTTCGGTCAGGATGTTTGTTTGCAAATAAAGGCGCTTCAACCAACAGGTTGGGTGAGCCCGGAATGAATTGAGGATTGCTGAAGGATAAGAAACCTGAGGTAACGGGTCTTGGCTTGGCGTTTGCCAATGGAGCAATCAAATACACATGGCTTACACTCATATCGCTGCTTGTAACGGCTTCCTGCTGAAAATTGAGTTTGTGGATCACCTTTGCTTTTTTGTCTGTTTCGTTTTTTTGAAGGTAAGCGCGTACTTCATCAAGAGTGCAGTCTGCATTGGGTTTGATGGATGTTTGTAAAGAAAAATCATTGGACAATCCCGGTTTTTCCAAGGGAAAGGCAGGCAGTTTTCTTTCCGGATTAAGGACAGAATCATTTATGTACAATCTGATGGGAATAGAAACATTGAAGGCGATCATTTTTCCATCAGGGCTCCATACAGGATTGCTTGCGCCATAGGGGATTTTTGTCAGTTGAATGGGTTCTCCGCCGCTCATGTTGGCTACAAAAATCTGAGGGATGTTATCTACAGCCCTTACAAAGGCCAACTGTTTGCCATCCGGGCTCCAAGCGGGTTGTCCCGAGCCTTCAGATGAGGTGGTGAACTGATATTGGGCAGCCGGCCCTTCAGTACTGCCTACCCATATCTGGCTTTGATACCGGTATTCACCTGCATTCTTTTCATCTGATATAATGGATGTTACCGTATAGGCAATTTTTTTCCCATCATTGGACAGGTTTAGGTTGGCTACGGTTTTTATTTCAAGGAGGTCGGTTACTTTAACGGGGGAATTCCCTTTTTGCGAAAAGGAAACTATGGTTGTCATCCATAATAAAACCGGAAATAGTATTTGTTTCATTGGTCAATTTATTTTTCAATACTGCGTGTCAGGAAAATAATGCTGTAGATTTCGGTCTAAAAAAACGAATATTTGCTGTATTGGAATGTTTTCATAAAAAATAATTCTATGAATGATAAGCTCTGCCGCAGTATTTGCTTGTTGGTTGTTTGCCTTTTATCTATAGCCGGTTATAGTCAGAATCCAAGGCCAAAGGGCGCCATCGGGGTACAGGCACCCAAAAAAAAGTCCACCGGATTCATTGCATTTAATACCGATAGTGCTTATCAAAAGCATGAATGGATTCCTCAATCGGGAGATACCCTTAAGTACAGGCTCCTGTTGCCTGCTGATTATGATTCGTCAAAAAAGTACCCGCTTGTTCTTTTTTTGCATGGGGCCGGTGAGCGTGGCAGCGACAATCAAAAGCAATTGATTCATGGTGCCAACCTTTTTTTACAACCCCAAGTGCGTGAAAATTATCCCGCGATTGTGGTTTTCCCGCAATGCCCTGAAAATGATTTCTGGAGCAATGTTGAAATGGAAATGAATGATACCACCAAAAAATGGTCGTTTAATTTTCTTGAATCCGGTGCGCCTACTCAATCCATGAAGATGCTTTTGTATTGGTTGCCTGAACTGGAGAAGAAATATAAAATCGATCCGTTGCAGCGATATGTGATGGGGTTAAGCATGGGCGGTATGGGTACTTTTGAAATTGTGCGCAGAAAACCCGGATATTTTGCAGCGGCTGTACCTATTTGCGGTGGGGCCAATCCCAAAACGGCAGCTTCCATTAAGGAAACCGCCTTCTGGATTTTTCACGGCGATAAAGACGATGTGGTTCCCTATCAACTGAGCGAGCAGATGGTTTATGCCTTGCAGGAGTTTTATGCGGGGGCGGAGGTTAATTTCACCCTTTACGGAAATGTTGGCCACAACAGTTGGGATCCTGCCTTTGAAGAACCTGATCTGCTGCCGTGGTTATTTGGACAAAAAAAGGACTAACCTGCATGCAAATTCGTAATATCATATTCGACCTTGGGGGTGTTTTGCTGAACCTCGATTTTGAAAGGACCTTCCGGATGTTTGAAGACCTTGGAGTACATAACTTCAAACAATACTTTCAGCAGTCGCACAGCAATCCGCTTTTTGCGGCGCTTGAAACAGGAATGGTGGAAGAACAGGCTTTTTTTGAAGGGTTTAGAAATGCCGCGCAATTGCCCCTGTCAGATGGCGACATTGAAAATGCCTGGAATGCCATGCTGCTTGATTTCCGCGAGCGATCGATGGAATACCTCGATGGATTAAAGCAGGATTACCGTTTATTTCTTTTGAGCAACACCAATATCATTCATCTCAAAGCCTTCCGGGAAATCCACTACAGGCAGTTTGGCAACCATGGTTTTGATGATCATTTTGAGAAAGCATGGTACAGCCACGAGTTGGGATTGCGGAAGCCGGGAATCGGGTGTTATGAAGCTGTTTTGCAAAAGCATGAACTTGACCCGGGAGAAACGCTTTTTATAGACGACACCCTGATCAACATTGAGGGGGCTCAAAAAGCGGGGATAAGAACCCTGCATTTACAAAAGCATCAAACCATTGAGGAACAACTGCCGCAGTTGCTGAAAGGGTAGTGGGGTAAAAAAGAAAAGCATCCGTATGGGATGCTTTTTGTCCGGGCGGAGGGACTCGAACCCCCATGCCTCGCGGCGTCAGATCCTAAGTCTGATATGTCTACCAATTTCACCACGCCCGGTAAATTGGGCGGCAAAGATAAGGGGAAACGGATTTGATCTTTAATAAAATTTCATTGGTTGTCAACAGGTAGTTTTAACTTTGTAGAAACTGATTACCCGGTGAACCGATTTGCACAAATAGCGCTTACGTGGATAGCATTTATTGTCATGTTCGTGGTAAACGTACTGGCAAACTATCTGCCGATCAATAATTACAACACGGGTCAGGTTTCGGCTTTCTATCCGAATCTGTTTGTTCCGGATGGGTTTACTTTTTCCATCTGGAGTATCATTTATCTGTGGCTGCTTGTTTTTGTAGGGTATGTAACCAATATCCTAATATGGCTTCCGGGTGTGGACCACCGTTACCACCGGATCGTTTCCATCTTACCGCTATTCTGGGTTTCCTGCCTGCTGAATGCATTATGGATTTTAAGCTGGCATTATTTACAAACCGGTTTAAGCCTCCTGATCATGCTGCTGCTGCTGGCTACCCTTTTTGTTATCTACACACGGATATTAAAAATGCCTGCCCATCCCCGTAAGCGGGATCATATTATTGTGGAAGTTCCGTTCCTGATTTATTTCGGGTGGATCAGTGTTGCAACCATTGCCAATACCACGGCGCTGTTGGTACATTGGGGTTGGGATGGCGGTTCTTTAGGTGAAGTTTTCTGGACCGTTCTGATGATGGCGGTTGCTGCAGGGCTTGGCGTATTTATGTCAAAAGTTCACAACCGGCCCGCTTATACGTTTGTTATCATCTGGGCACTTTGGGGCATCTTCAGGCAGCAATACAGCGGTAGCTTTTCAACCCTGCCCTCGGTGGCGCTTGGCTGTATTCTTATCTGTCTGGTTTTTGCCTTAGCCTCCCTCTTCAATCCGAAAAAGGGGTGGAAATTGACCTATTGAATTCATTTTGCGCCGTTGGTACTGTTTTTTTCCGGTTATGCAACATTTAGGATGAACCGGTTGTCTTATAGGCTATAAAACTCTTGATTGCTATGATTAATAATTGGCTTAACCAGTGGCTGTTTAAATTACTACCGGCTGTTTTATAAGCTGTGGGTTTAAAAAATATTGTACTAAGGTGTTGACGTATTGACCCTTTTACCGGGAGTTTCAATTTTGGAATTCCCATTTTTTATGTAAAGTACCCTTTATTCACCCTGAGGTTGGATTATCTTTAGCCGGCTTCCCTTAGCTTCGTGCACTTATATGTATCCGGTTGCCTATGTCCATTTTTGACATACCCATTCCTTACCAATTGGCCAAATGGCTGCAAATGTCCCGTGCTACACCAAGGGGGCAACAGCTTCGTGTATTAAAAAAACTGTTGAGTAAGGCCCGCTATACCGAATTTGGGCAGAAATATGGCTTTGACAGTATTTTGATGGCAAAGCATGCGGGTAAGGCTTTTCAGCAAAGGGTGCCTACTTACGATTACAACAGGATTTATCAGGAATTCTGGTATAAAACCCTGGAGGGGATACCGGATGTTTGCTGGCCCGGGCCCATCAAGTATTTTGCGCTAAGCAGCGGCACAAGCGAAGCGGCAAGTAAGTATATCCCCATTACAAAAGACCTGATCCGTTCGAATACCATTACCAGTATGCGTCACCTGATAACCCTTGCCGGTTATCACGACCTCAACCTGAAAGCTTTGCCCAAAGGCTGGCTTATGCTTGGCGGCAGTACGACCCTGCAAAAGACGGCTACCTATTATGCAGGAGACTTAAGCGGTATTCAGCAGCGCAATATTCCCTTCTGGTTTCAACGATTGTATAAACCCGGCAAAAAAATTGCACAGGAACGCGATTGGGCCGTTAAGCTTGATGAAATTGTTGAGAAAGCCCCCGAGTGGGATATCGGTTTTATTGTCGGTGTGCCTGCATGGCTTCAGTTACTGATTGAAAAGATTATTGATCGCTACAACCTGAAACACATTCATGAAATCTGGCCCAACCTCAGTTTTTATGTTCATGGAGGAGTAGCGCTCGATCCGTATAAGGTAGGTTTTGAAAAATTGCTTGGCAAACCCATTACCTACATTGAAACCTACCTGGCAAGTGAGGGTTTTCTGGCCTATCAGGCAAGGCAAAATGCCAAAGGCATGCAACTTGTGCTGAACAACAACATATTCTTCGAATTTGTGCCCTTCGATCAAAAGAACTTTGATTCTGATGGAAACATGGTGGAAAATCCGGAAGCCCTGATGATACACGAAGTACAGGAAGGAAAGGATTATGCTTTGCTGATTAGTACCAATGCCGGCACATGGAGGTATCTCATTGGCGATACCATACGATTTGTGGATCTTAAACGTCACGAGATCATCATAACCGGTCGGACAAGGCATTTTTTAAGTCTGGTTGGTGAGCACCTGAGCGTTGAAAATATGAATGGCGCCATTAAGCGGGTAAGCGAAAAAATGGGCGTTTCCATTCCGGAGTTTACCGTAGCAGGTATACCTTACGACAACCTGTTTGCCCACCAATGGTACATAGCCTGCGATGATAATGTAAATCCCTACCTGTTGAAAAAATACCTGGATGAAGCCTTAAAAGAGCTGAACGACGATTATGCGGTTGAACGCAGACATGCACTCAAGGAAATTTTTGTCAACATATTACCCGAACATGTTTTCCTCGATTTTATGGCGAGTAAGGGCAAACTTGGCGGACAACATAAGTTTCCGAGGGTAATGAAAGGACATATGCTTCAGGACTGGCAGTTATTTATTTCCAATCAACTGCAGGGAGCAGCTATCTCAGTTTAAAATTTAAAAAAAAATGACTGCCCCTGATATGATTGGTGTCATACTAAAAGGTCTTGGGTTGGGGTTATTGCTTTCGGTTTCGGTAGGCCCGGTACTTTTTACCATCATAAAACTGAGCATGCGCAGCGGCCACAAGGCGGGCTTTGCATTTGCCGGCGGTGTTTCGGCAAGCGATACTTTTCTGGTAATAACCGGCAATATGGCAGCAGAATTACTGCGGGCCGTTTTGCATTATGAAAATACGGTGGCGCTTACAGGCGCTGCCATTCTTTTTATTATGGGTGCATGGTCTTTTTTTTTCAGAAAAGACCCCCGCATGGATAACAAACCCCTCGACCCATCCCTTCGCAAAAGGGACATGGCCAAATATGCCGCACAGGGCTTTCTGATCAACACCCTCAATCCGGGCGCCATCTTTTTCTGGCTTACCACCTGCACGGCATTTGCATACATGCCTTTAGGTGAACGAAGCCTCCTGTTTGGCAGTTGCCTGCTTGTGGTCATTGCAGTAGACCTCAGCAAGGTTGTATTGTCCGGACAGCTTCGGAAATGGCTTACACCGCATACACTTCATATCATCAACAGGCTATCGGCCATTATCCTGATGGCCTTTGGGTTGATTATTGCCGGCAGTGTTTTATACAACGTTGGGAAAAACTGATTATTCGCCCACGCCCCACTCGCTTGCCAGCCAGCACATAGCGGTCAGCGCCGCTGCACCCATTTCCAGTTCGCGTTTATGCACCGCTTCAAATCGGTCGCTTGCTGCATGGTGGTAATCGAAATAGCGTTGGCTGTAAGGGATCATATTGCCCACCATAGGTCCAAGCCGGCGTAAAGGGCCGATATCTGCCCCGGGACCGCCATCCGGCATATGCAGCACCCAATACTGCCGAAGCAGCGGGAGCCATTCGCGTACGCGGGCATTTTGCGTGGGCGTGCCGCCCAGCGTGATGTACACAGGTGAAAATGCGCCGAGATCGCTTTCAATGGCATAAACATGTTTTTCCCTGCGGGCTTCGGCGCTGTCGGCATAAGCCCTTGCCCCGTTGAGGCCGTTTTCCTCATTCATAAACATTACCGCGCGGAT
The DNA here is from genome assembly GCA_025455245.1 of Chitinophagaceae bacterium. Lineage (GTDB taxonomy): Bacteria > Bacteroidota > Bacteroidia > Chitinophagales > Chitinophagaceae > Phnomibacter. The sequence goes on along the minus strand of JALOMX010000046.1, from coordinate 1,548 downwards.
GGTGCGTTGCGGCTTTAGCCCGAGCGCCTTAATGGAACCAATCACATCAATGCTTTGAACGCAGCCCGCGCCATCGTCGTGTGCGCCTTCGCCAAGGTCCCAGCTATCGAGGTGGCCGCCCACCGTAACAATCTCATCCGGATAGCGTGATCCCTTTATTTCGCCAATCACGTTGTAGCTGAGCACATCAGGCCCCTGTTTGGGCGTGGCCTTCAGAAACAGCTGCACATCGGGTGTTTTCTTCAGCAGGGCAGAAAGCCATTCTGCATCCACCGTACTGCAGGCAAATGCCGGAATGGGAGCTACATCCTTATCATAGCGGGTAGATCCCGTATGCGGGAACGTATCGAGCGCATGGGTAACGCTGCGGATCATAACGGCCACCGCGCCGAGTTTGCCGGCTTCGGCAGGGCCATTGCTGCGAAAACGAACAGCATCACCGTATCCGTTGGTGATCAGTTCGGGGCGCATGGCATAATTGATAAAAACAATCTTTCCTTTCACCTTGTCGGCGCCCAAGGCCCTCAGTTCATCAAAATCGTGTACCATCACTACCGGTGCCGTAATCCCCTGATCCGGTGTGCCCTTGCTCATGCCAAGCAGGCATGCACGCAACCGTTGCCGGTTGTTGCCGTATTGCACCACCGCTTCTTCTTTGGGGCCGCGTTCCCACGAGGGCACCATGCAGGGTTGCAGGTACACCGTATCGGCGCCTGCCTCTTTCAGCATGCGCATAGTGGCTTCAACCGCTTTGGCAGCGCCGGCCCCTCCGCTCAGGCGCGGGCCAATGTCTTTGCACAGGTAGCGCAGGTTTTCGTAAGCCCGCCCCCGGGTCAGCATGTATTCGCCGATATCTTTCAGGATAAGTGTATCGTTTGAAAAAGAATGCGCCGGAAAAAGCAGTCCGGCAATGCCGAGTACAACGGCAGTCTTAGCAAAAAACCTCATAGGCAGAAATTGTAATTGCGGATTTAGACGTGAAAATAAGGGGTTGCCGTTTGATTGAAGAAAGATGGGGGATTTTCGGTTACCCCGGCGGAAACGGAAAGGGCTTGTTGATGCCGTGGAATTCATGGCTTCATCTGCCCGGTAGTCATGGTCTCCCCAAAAAAGTATAATTGCTTAACTACAAAATAAAAAGCCAATAGAGTAGAGTCGTGGCCGGATGCTGTCCTAACATGCACTACTGCTGAAATACTGCTTCCCGGAACTACGGTATAGCCAAACCATATGTGTGTGCCCTGCTAAGGAACGGAAATGATGGGAGAAGGCCTCCCGTTTTCGGTGACGGGCACCGGATGCAAACCACTACCCTCATGGCGGGGCGATCCGTATGAAGTGGGTTTTTCAAAACTTGTCCAGTAAGTAAAAAAGATATGGGTCTTTGCCTGCCAGCACACAAGGGCAGGGAGGGAGGGGGCAATTGTCCAGTCTTACCCGATTGGTGGTTGCCCTGCTATCGTCTTTGTCTAAAAGTGCATACCTAGTGGTGTTGGTGACCTTGTCATTTTGCGAAGTTGTCCGTTTGTAACCTCCCCATTTTTAGGA
>JALOMX010000045.1 GCA_025455245.1 Chitinophagaceae bacterium | reverse complement strand
TGGTTTATCCCTGATTTCTACCAGTACAACCTTGCTGCAGTTGGCTTCAATCCATTGCCTGAAATTATAAATGAATTTGGTAGCGGTTTCAATGCCTGAATTATCCCTGAAGCCTGCATCCATCACATCAATAACGGGCTCTGTAGGCAGCCACACATTGGGGAGTACATACGGAAAGGTGGCATTCATGCGCAACGCGGTAAGAAAACGAAGCTGTTCAGGATGTCTTCCCGCAAAAAATGACTGAAAACAAACCGCATCGGCATCCGCAGGCGGCCCCATACTGCTGTCAAAAGCAGGACGCATCAAAAACCGCACCGGCCTTGTACCGATATTGATGTTTCGACCATCAGCGGTAATCACGGTGTTTAAAATCATGGTGGGAATTACAGCATCCCTTTCAGCCGATTCATATTGCGCAAGGGGTTTATCAAGTTCACCGTCCGTATTCATACTGAACTGCCGTTCGAACGCATAACCACGGTCTTTAATATATTTTGTGCCATTATAATCAAATCGCCGGGGCGGTGCAAGAAGGTCCCTTACGGCAAAGCTGCTGAATACCGGGTTTAACAGGTCATAACCGATTTGTGCAATTTTAGGCTTCAGCATGGCCTGGGGTATCTTATCGAGGTGCTGATTGTATTTTAATTCCCTGTACCAGGCGGCCCCCATCATTCCCCCCGAAGCACCCGATATAAGCATGGTATGACCAAAAAAACGGTTTTGGGTCAGGCTATCCAATGCATATAAAACTTCGGAGGTAAAAGTTGCCGACCGAATACCGCCACCACTCAGGCAGGCAAATATCATAACGGGCTTTTCTTCCTTTTGCTTTTGTTTCCATTTTTCCAATATCCCTATAAATGCCAGGGAATCTTTTGAAACAGAATCAGGATTACAAATAGCGAGCAGGTTCTCCCGGTTGTACAAAGGTTTAGGCGATTCCCTGTTATAATCCAGTCCGTAAGCTTTATTTCTTGGATCGAGAATATTCTTTTTATAAAGGGCATTTAATCCAAGGGTTAACAACAATACGAACGGAACTGTCCACTGCTTCAGGAAATAAGAAATGGCTCCAACCACGGCAATCAGTACTGCATATATGACCGTAATACTCGCCGCTGCCGGAAACTGAAATAACTTTTCATCGATGAAATAACCGATGATGATGAGTGAAATAAATGCCAGCAAATAGGCAAGCATGGCACTGTAATGATGCTGTGTAAAAATCCGGGAAATAAATTCGGGTGCATAATGCCTCGTGTCGCGGGGCTGCCTTTTCTTAAACTTGGGTGTAAGGTACCATTCAATATGCAGGCGGCCGGGCCTTACCTGCAAGCGATAATGCCCTGCCTTGCTCTTCATATCTTCAATTACTTTTCTTGCACCCGGCGAGGCATAACGGTAAATGGTATGATCGGCGCCGAAAAACCAGCTAAACCCTACTATCAGCGACAAGGCAAGCCCCGTTAGAAACCCTGAAATAAGCCAGACGATTTCCATCACTTCAAGCAACTCCTGATACCGTGTAAATGAGATTGCCTTAAAGAGATAGAATACCAGAAAAATGAGCGGTAACAGTGAGTTGTTAAAACAATACTTAAGAAAGGGTTGTGTTGTAGTCGCTAAAAACTCCACATGACGGCTGTGAAGGATGAAGGTTGTAATATTCCAGCTTAAAATAAATATCCCGATCGAAACCCCTACAAGCAATGTGCTGACAAAGTCAACCTCTCCGAGATACTCCGGATACAGATACAGCATATGTGCACCCAACTTGTACAGAAAAGAACCATTAACAACAGCAAACAGAAGATACCAGAAAACAAGCAGGGTCTGCTGACGGCGAAAATGCAGCAACAGCAATTGAACCGGCAACGAAAACCAGAAGCCTTTTACATATGGCAACAACCGCCTGAACATACCTGTCTTGTTTTAAAAAATCAGACCGGTAAGGTAAATAACTAAACGGCAGTCAGGGGCGGCTTTTTTCCACCTTTTGTTAAATAGAGCAGATAAACAAAGGCAAGCAGCAAAACCATCCCGGTCAGTTGATGTAATTGTGCCATCCATTCAAACAAACCCCATTGATTGGGCACAATACCGGTACTTGTAAGCACTGAAAATATCCCAAGCAATACCTGCAGGGCCAAAATGGCCGCAGGAAGAAAACGGGCACGATACAGCGATGTGCCTTTTTTTGTTTTTTTAACCAACAGTACGGTGAGCCAGATTCCTCCAAACAGCAGCAGGTAAGCAAGTCCCCTGTGCACATAATGTACCATAATCCGGTTATCAACAAGATTCAGCAGTCCATGATCGGACTTGTATAAACCTGCAGGACTAAAAACTGACCCGTTGATATCGGGCCAGGTTGGTGCTGCCGATGCTGCCTTATGGCCGGCCATCAGTGCCCCGTAAATAAGCTGTACCACCAGGATAAAAATAAAGACCGGTAACATGTTCCCAATCCTTTTGCTGATGGTTTGCCGATCCGGTTCGGTCACGAGCTTCAAGTAAAACCAAAAGGTGTAAGAAAGCAAACCAAGTGCAAAAATGAAATGAAGGGCAAGGCGTGTTGGCTTTACATAAACAGCATCGCCCACGAGCCCGCTTGCTACCATGATCCAGCCCACAAACCCCTGCAGCCCCCCGAGTAAAAAAAGGATTACCAATGGCATTACCATCGGTTTCCTGAATTTTTTGGTAACCAGGAAATAAACAAAACCAACGGCAAAAACCAGACCAAGTATCCTTGCCCAAAGGCGGTGAAACCATTCCCAGAAAAAAATGAACTTAAAATCGGATAGGGAAAAATCGCTGTTCAGCAGTTTAAACTGCGGAGTCGATTTATACTTTTCAAATTCAAAAAGCCAGGCAGATTCACTCAGGGGTGGCAAGGTGCCGGTTACAACTTCCCATTCGGTAATACTGAGGCCGCTGCCGGTTAACCGGGTAATACCCCCGAGGGCAATCTGTATAATAACCATGACCACCCCTGTGAGCAGCCATGTTGCTACCTGTTTATCATTTCTTTTTTCCTGAGAAAGACTATTACTTCTGCTTGCCGCCACGTACATACAAACCCGAATTATTATGTTTGAGCCCTGCAAATGTAGGGTTCATAAAAGCCCCGCATCGGCAGTTCATTTTTTAACCAACAAAAAATATGCTGCAAAGGTTGATGGAACCTCACTTTTCGGAACACCTTGTTGAAGCAGGGATTGACGAAGCCGGCCGTGGATGCTATGCGGGCCCCGTGGTGGCAGCTTCCGTGATATTACCCGCGGATTTTTATCACCCTTTGCTAAACGATAGTAAAAAACTGAAACCCAAAGACCGGTATATGCTGCGTGAGGTCATAGAAAGGGAAGCAATTTCATTTTCATATGCAGTGGTCGACCATAACTGGATTGACCGAATCAACATTCTGCAAGCAACTTATAAAGCCATGCATGAGGCCGTTTCAAAGCTATCGGTGCTACCTTCCATATTGCTTGTGGATGGAAACCGATTTAAACCCTACCCGGGCATAAAACACACATGCATAGTGGGCGGCGATGGAAAATTTGCCTCCATTGCTGCAGCAAGCATCATTGCGAAAACTTACCGCGACGATCTGATGATCGAACTTCACCAACGCTACCCTATGTACGCATGGGACAAAAACAAAGGTTACGGCTCGGCGGCACACAGAAAGGCCATTGAAACCTATGGTTTATGCGAATACCACCGTAAGAGCTTCGCCATTTCTCCGGTTCAGATAAAACTTGACCTGTAAATCCGGTCAACACTCCGGTATTCCTTCGCCGAACAACCATTCTTCCGAAACCCGATCAGCACCATGTTTGAAGAGATATAAGCTTTTCATTCATTGCCCGGGAGCAAAAAACTCAGCCACACATTTTCATCAATCTTATTCCAATTTCTTTTTACTCATTTACTATATCCGACCGCGGCTTAATGAAATACCTGATTAATGATTGCTGAAAGACTTAATACATGCCTCAATACTCCCAAACACCTTTTCCTTCCCTTACAAGTTCAGGTTCATCTCCGGTAAGATCAATTATGGTAGATGGAACCATACCTCCGGGTCCTGCATCAATCACAATATCAACGCTCCGCTCAAAGTTTTCCCGGATCAGTTCAGGATCCGTATAGTCTTCCACCATTTCTCCGGGAAGCGTAGTACTCAACAAGGGGTGGCCTAACCTTTCCACAATTTCGAGGGCAATTTTATGGTCGGGTACACGAAGCCCTATGGTTGACTTTTTATTATGAAAAATTTTGGGCACCTGACGGCTTGCATGCAAAATGAAGGTGTAGGGTCCGGGCAAATGCTGTTTCAGCAACCGGAACATAGGTGTGTCCAATTGCCGGGCATAGGTACTCAGATCGCTGAGATCATTGCACACAAAACTAAACCGGGCCTTTGAAACCTCTACATGCTTCAGTCGGGCAATCCGTTCAATAGCCTTCGGTTGAAAAATACTGCAGCCAAGTGCATAAATCGTGTCGGTGGGATAAATAATTACAGCCCCCTTTTCCAACTCCTGAACCACCTGCCTTATCAATCGTTCCTGCGGGTTGTCCGGATGGATTCTAATCAAAAGTGACATAAAAGCAAGGTACAAATAAAACCGATAGAATAAGCATTCCATTTGCCGTTCATGGAGTGATATACATTAAATTTAAACGCTACTTATCTTTGCCGGCTTTATTTAATTGCTATGATTCTGCAAAAAGTGGATGTCGTTGGTTCCATTGAACCCGAAAGGTTTAAAAAAGAATATTATAACAACCTTAAACCCCTCGTTATAAAGGAGCTATCCCACTCGTGGCCTGCTTATACTAAGTGGGATTGGGATTTTTTCAAAAACCTTGTTGGACAACAGCGTGTGGGGATCTACAATAATGTGAAAAGCGATGCATACACCCCGATCAATACTGCCGATGATTACACCACTTTCGGAGAATACATCGATATGATAAAAAAAGGACCTGCTGCATGGCGCATATTCCTTTTCAACATTTTTGATCATGCTCCTGAAATCACATCCGACTTTTCTTGGCCCGAACACCTGATGAAAGGCTTTGTGAAAATGTATCCTATGCTTTTTGTAGGAGGTGCGGGCAGCATTACCCACATGCATTTCGACATTGACATGAGCCATATCCTGCACTCACAATTTGCCGGCAGGAAACGTGTTTTACTGTTCCCTTTTGAAGAACAGAAAAAACTATATCGTAAACCATGGGAAGTACTCAGCCTTGTTGACTTCAGCCATTATGCCGATCCTGAAAAATCAAAGGTTGACTACAAAAATTTTCCGGCCCTCAGGCAGGCCCGGGGCTACGAAATCATACTCGAACCCGGTGATACGCTTTTCATGCCTGCCGGGTATTGGCATCATATGGAATACATCGACAGCGGCTTTGCCATGAGCCTCAGGGCTATGCAACCTTCGATAGCCGGAAAACTCAGGGGTGTATGGAACCTGTTTGGCATGCGGGGCATCGACACCCTGATGAAAAAAACAGTTCCCCAATGGTGGTTCAATTACAAAAAAGTCAAAATTTTTGAAGCCGCAAACAGTTTTACCTAACAGGTATATATTTGGGTTTGCTTTTGTTTTTTACAGCTTGCCGATGCGCTATTTTTTCATTTACCTCACATTGACTTTTGGTGCCATTTCGGCCTTTTCCCAGCCCTGCGAATCCCCATTCAGACCCATAGTTATGGTCCATGGCTTTTTGGGTGGGGGCGACAATTTTGCCCCGATGGTACGCCGGCTTTCTGCAGCCGGATATTGTACCGAAAAACTGTTTGTCTTCGATTGGAATTCTGTTGCCCGGAACCAACCTGACAGCCTGCTGAACCGCTTCATCGACAGCATTTTAAGGCTTACCAAATCAGAAAGAATTGACCTGATCGGACATTCTGCCGGAGGCAATCTTGCTTATACTTTTATGCAAAAAGCAGGGCAGGCGGCCAAAGTAGCACACTATGTACATATTGGTAGCAGTTCAAAACAAACACCTCCGGGTCCGGATGGTGCTGTGCCGATACTGAACCTGTACAGCCTGAATGACCGGGTGGTGAAGGGGGCCGATATACCCGGCGCCACCAATATCAGGTTTCAGCAATTTGACCATTTTGAACTGGTTACCGCCGATTCTGTTGCACAATCGGTTTACCATTTTTTGACAGGGGGCCGTCCCTATAAGAGAAAAAAAATAATGCCCCTTCCCTCAAAATATCCGGTGGCAGGTAAGGTACTTACCCTCGGTGAAAATAACCCGCAGGCAGGGGCCAAACTTGAACTGTGGCAGGTAAACAAAGAAGGCATAAAAACCGGAAAGTTTGGGGAAACCGTCAGTTCATCCGATGGGGGGTTTACTTTTTCAGGAATTGAACCTTATCAGTCATACCTCCTGTTTTGCAAGCCCTCATCGGGCAGGCAGGTTGCGTATTTTCTGCCCAACATTCAACCGGAAGAAAAATGGCTGTACATCCGCACCCTGCCCGCAACCGGACTGATGACCCTGCTGCTGAATGCCTTACCCGCAGATGAACAGCAAAGTGCGTTTGTACTTTTCAGTAATCAACGGGCTGTTATAAACCCAAGGGATGACCTCAAGGTTAATGATACCCTGCTGAGTACGGCAACATTCGCCGATCCGGCAAAAACGGCCATAGCATGGTTTTTGTACGATGGCAATAAAAACAATCAATCTGATTATTCACTGATACCGTCCTTCAACAGCGCACCCTTTATGAGGGGTATTGATTACCGCATTCCGGCAGGCAATGCTGCCCGCCCTGTTGAAGTGTACCTGAACGGAAGTTCTTACATGGTCCCTGCCATTCCCTCCTCCGAGGCCATTGTGATTGTTATGCTCTGACCTTTAAAAAAGCAGATTCATAAAATTTTTATGTTTCATTCAAACCGTTTTTATCATATTTGAACATTAACCTTGAAGCAGGCACCATAATGTTTTTTTTCCGCCACACCACTATCGCCATTTACCTGACTTCCATCACTATTCATAGTGTGGCGCAAAATGACAGTGCCCATACCCCGAAAAAGGATAAATCACTTACGTACATTGCAAGTTATCCCCGCAACATACTGGGCTATGTAAAGGCCCCTTTAGGCTGGACTGAAAATCAATGGTTTCAGTTTGGCGGATCCACTTTACTTGTCGGGGCGCTTATTCCAATGGATAATGTGCTCAACATCCCATTTGAAAACTGGCAGACCGATGCAGCCAATACCTTTGGGGACGTGGGTGATGTCGTAGGAGGGCTTCCTTTCCAGTTTGGAATAAGCGGTGCTGCGCTTGGGGTTGGCCTTGTTTCAAAAAACAAAAACTGGCAGCATTTTGCACTTGATAACCTGCAGGCACAGCTTTTTACGGGAGGGGTAACCTTTATTGTAAAAGAACTGACCCACCGTGCCCGTCCGGAAACGGGCGAAGACAATTATGCCTGGTATGGGCCTTTTGAGGGAAAAGGAAACGATGCTTTTTTCAGCGGGCATACCTCCCTTGCGTTCAGTACCGCTACCATGATTTTTTTGCATACCGGAAAAAAGTGGTGGGTTGGGCTGTTGGGCTATTCCATTGCCTCTGCAGTGGGTATCAGCAGGATGCAACAGCAAAAACACTGGGCGAGCGATGTGGTGGCCGGTGCATTGGTGGGAACTGCCACCTCACAATTCATTTTCAACCAACAGCAAAAAAGAAGGGCACAGCAAAGCAGGCTCAAGCAGTTGCCCTGATCTGCTTTTTGCGAAAAGGGAAATAAACCTTTATAAATTCGTAAAAAACAAACCCTTTATTCTGCACCCGGTTTTAATATTGTTATTTTGCGCCTTATTTTGTTTGAGTCTTTAAAATCTTAAGAATATGATTCGTACAGGCAATCCGGTTATCAGCATTTATACGGAAATGACCCCCAACCCGGAAACCATGAAATTTGTTGCCAACAAGCTGCTTTTCCCCGGCAAAAGCATTGACTTTCCCGATGAAGCAAGCGCCGGCCCGTCACCTTTGGCTAAAGAACTATTTGCATTTCCCTTTATAAAAAGTGTTTTTATTGCGAGCAACTTTGTTACACTTACTAAAACCTCAGATACCGATGAGTGGCAGGATGTAATCCCTACGGTAAAGCAGTTTTTAAAAGAATATCTTGAAAATGGCGGAACGGTTGTTAATGAAGAAGAACTTGCCAATCAAAGAAAACAGGACGCCAATAATACCATTCATGCAGATGATGATGATGTGGTAAAACGCATTAAAGAATTGCTCGAAAATTATGTGAAGCCCGCTGTTGAAATGGATGGTGGCGCCATTCAGTTCAAAAGCTACAGCGATGGTGTGGTAAACCTTGCTTTGCAGGGAAGTTGCAGCGGATGCCCAAGCAGTATGATTACCCTGAAGGCCGGTATTGAAGGCATGATGAAGAGGATGATTCCGGAGGTTCAGGAAGTAGTGGCAGATGCCGAATAATCATTTAGTATTTTCATAAAACATTGGGGAGCCCCGTAAACGCAATCAGAGGATTGTATTTGCGGGGATCTTTTTTTTGCCCGTTCATCCAAATGAGTTATGGTTATGAAGGGTTATGCGTACCAACGTAATGCTGAGGTAAGTCCGCTTCGGATAGAATGGCAAACAGGAAATATTATTTCTATAATTACCCTGCCCATTAAGCGGCGAATGGCCATTAAGTAACCTCATTGATTTATGTTTGATAAAAAATGCGGTTTATGAGCGGAAAAATCTCCCGGGCCCTCCTGGTAATTTTCATTCAGATAATAGTTTTTACCTCCTTTATCTGTGCACAACAAATCAAATGGAGCAAGGATGGGAATGCTTTTTACATCATTGATGAAGATCAGGTAGTCTTGAATGACCTTGCAAACAAGACCAATACCATACTGGTAAAAAAGGAACAATTGACCCCTTCCGGAGAAGCCCCCCTGAGTATCCGGGACTTTTCCCTATCTGAAGATGGTACCAAAATGCTGATTTATACCAATACCCGCTTTGTGTGGCGATTAGACACTCAGGGCGATTATTGGGTGCTGGAACTTGCATCCGGCAAGCTTCAAAAAGTTGGACCTTCCCGCCCCGCGTCTTCATTAAGGTTCGCCAAATTTTCGCCCGATGGAAAAAAAGTAGCCTATGTAAGCGAATACAACCTGTATGTGTACGACCTGAACACATCCACCGAAACAGCCCTGACAAAGGACGGAAACCGGCGGTATATCCACGGCACCTTTGATTGGGTGTATGAGGAAGAATTCGCCTGCCGTGATGGTTTTCAATGGAGCCCTGACGGAAAAAGGATCGCCTTTTTCAACACCGATGCTTCGGGTACACGCGATTTTTTTATGATCAACAATACCGACTCCATGTATTCACGCATCATTCCGGTAGAATATCCCAAAGTGGGTGAAAGCCCTTCTGCCGTCAGGATCGGCGTGGTGGAAGTTTCTACCGGGAAAACGGAATGGCTCAATATTCCGGGCGACCCAAGGCAGCATTACCTCCCAAGGATCGAGTGGAATTCAGATGAAGAGCTGTTTGCACAGCAACTGAACCGCAAACAAAACCAAAGCATAATCTTTTCATGTAACATCATCCAAAAAAGCATTAAGGAGGTTTTCAGGGAAACAGACCCGGCATGGATTGATGTTTACAGCCCCTGGGAAGACGTGTACAATATTACATACCGGCATCGTTTTCATTGGATCAACCAAAACAAAGAGTTTTTATGGTTGAGCGAAAAAGAGGGATGGAGGCAACTGTACAGGATGTCAAAATCGGGTAATACCAAAAAAATTACAACGGGTGATTATGATGTGAT
>JALOMX010000336.1 GCA_025455245.1 Chitinophagaceae bacterium | reverse complement strand
GGCGTCGTTGGTCAGTATTTTGGTATAGCTTGTGCGGAGGTTGTCCTTCCCAAGCCTTTTCAACTGCGCCTTAAAAAACAATTCTTCCTGCTGATTTTTCCCGCCTTCTTCATCATCATATTTCCATTCGTTCGGAAACTTTTTATCGATATCAATAGGAAGCAAACCTGCGAAAATGGCATTTCGTGATCACCGAAGATGGGTTGGATGGCGCGCCATTGATCGAGCCTCAGGTTATCAATGAGCACAAAAAAAGTACTGATGCCTTGTTTTACTTCGGGCAGCACTTTTTCGCGAAACAGGGTATGGCTCATCACCGGTGCATGGTTTGTGCCCTGCTTTACCCACGATGCATAGTGTTTGCTAACGAACTTGAAGAACTCAACATTGGCTTCATCTTTCTGGCTTTGGAAAACATCCCTCATCTCCGGACTATCGCTTTTGTCCATTTCCATTTCCCAGTACACCAGCTTCTTGTAAATGTCACGCCATTCTTTATGGTCGGGGTTGCTGTTAAGCGCCATAAACAGGTTCCGGAAATCCTGCTGATAGGCCGATGTGGTCTTTTCGCTTACGAGCCTTTTGTTGTCGAGGATTTTTTTAAGGCTAAGCAATATCTGATTTGGATTCACCGGTTTAATAAGGTAATCACTTATCTGACTGCCAATCGCTTCCTCCATCAGGTTTTCGGTTTCGTTTTTGGTAACGAGCACGATAGGCAGCGTTGGCCTGAACGATTTGATTTTGGCAAGTGTTTCAAGGCCGGTAATCCCGGGCATGCTTTCATCAAGCAGCACTACATCCACTGGATTTTCCTGTACATAATCAATGGCATCAAAACCATTGGTCAGGCTGTGGACCTCATAGCCTTTATTTTTCAAAAAAAGCAACTGACTTTTCAGGCTATCTATTTCATCATCTACCCAAAGGATGTGTGCGGACATATCAGTGTAATTTACAATGAGGGCAAAGTGAGTGTTTAATCTGATACTTTGCCTAAAAACCTTGTTTTTTAATGGAGATTTATGATATACCTATTTCACCTCTTCATAGGTTTTTTCAAAGATGTCCTTTTCCACAAGCCACCTTTCGCCATTAATACCTTTGCAAACATAGTATTTGCCAAAAAGGCCAAAGTGCCGCTGACTTTCAATGGTCGTAAGATATGGGACGGGGGTTTCCGGATCCGAAATCAGGTTTCGCAGCGATGCGGGAACGGCTTCATCTGAAATGGTGGTGAGACCGTCTTCATCGCCGGGTTCAAAAATTTTGGCGTCCACGGTGGCTGTCTTTCTAAAAGTCTTGTACATAGCTGCAAGTTAGGTGCCTTTCTTGTATGGAAAAACCTACAGCTTCAAAAGAATATCCGCTATAAGATTTTTTATAATGAGGATTCACAACATTTTTTATACCCCGGTTTGGGAATCAAATATATCCATGGGAGAATAATGGCTTCAATTATACCATATCTGGTATCATATTTCCTTTACCCTTACCTTTGCACCCCCAAAATGAGGACAAGTCGTGGAAAACCCAAGGGTACACTCCACATTTTTTTATAAAAAGAGAAATACAACATGGCTCAAGTTATCAGGCAGAATGCTGCGCCGCTCACCGACCACATTATCGTTACGCTTCAGAAGGAGGATTACTATCCCGCTTTTGAGAAAAACCTGAAAAATTACAGCAAGCAGGCAAATATCCCCGGTTTTCGCAAGGGTATGGTTCCAACGGGCGTGGTGAAAAAAATGTACGGTGCCTCTGTTTTTGCCGATGAAGTACTGCGCACGGTAGAAAAAGAAGTAAATGCCTTTCTGGAAAAGGAAAATCCCGAGATTTTCGGACAGCCCCTGCCCATTGAAGCCAATGCCGATACGGTTCGCGGTTTCAATATGAACGAACCCGGCGAATACACTTTTACGTTCGAAATTGGCCTGAAGCCCGATTTTACCCCCGCCGATCTTGCAAAAGCGAGCATTAAGCGGATGAACGTAACCGTAACCGATGAAATGGTGGAAGAAGAGATAGAACGCCTCCGCAACCGCTTTGGCAACATGAAAGAGCCTGAAACGGTAACTACGGAAGATAATGTTTTGAACATCAGCTTTACACAGGTGGATGCAGATGGAAATGAGGTAGAAGGCGGCATTAAGCACGAAACCAACAGCCTGCTGGTAAAATATTTTGCTGAAAGCGTTCGTCCCGAACTGATTGGGTTAAAAGTGGGCGAAAGCATCACCAAGACCCTTGGAGAAGCTTTTGAAGAAAAGGAATTTGGCTGGGTGCGCGATGACCTCGGCCAAAAAGATAACCCTGAGGCAGCAAACCTTAACCTGCTGATGACGATCACCAAAATAGGGCTGGTGGAAAAGCGTGAAATGAACGAGGAGTTTTTTAATCAGATATTCCCCGGCAGGGCAATTGCCACCGAAGCCGAATTCAGGGAAGCACTTCGCGAGGATATTGGCAAGCAATGGGCACAACAGGCCCGCGGACAGGTACAGGACGAAATTTACCATTACCTGCTCGACCATACAAACCTTGAATTTCCCGAAGATTTCCTGAAGCGCTGGATCATGCAGAGCGGCAAGGAGCAAAAAACGGCTGAACAGGCAGAAGCCGAATTCCCCAAATTCAAAAACCAATTGAAATGGACCCTTATCAGCGACCATTTCATCAAGCAACAAAACCTTGATGTACAAATGGAAGAGTTACGCGCTTATGCAAAAACGCAGATGATGAGCTACATGGGCGTAACCACCATCGACGAAAGCATGGCATGGCTCGACAGCTATGTGGACCGCATGATGCAGGACAAAAAGTACATTGATGAAAACTACCATCGCCTGCTGACCGAAAAGCTTTTTGGCTGGGCCGAAAGCCAGGTGCAGTACAACGATGTGACGGTAAGCGCTGAAGAGTTTTTGGAGAAGCAGCACCATCATCATCATTAATATTGTTGAGGTTTGTTTGCTTACAGACCTCCATCTTAAAGCCACGGAATTTTCAGGATTGGGAATTTCGTGGCTTTTTTATTTTACTTATGGAAAAGGAATAGATGTTAGTCTCTATGAAAAGCCAACTGATTATGCAAAGGCATCTATTTTACCTATGTTTATCTTGTTTCTCATTTTTAAGTTCCCTTTTTCTATCATGTACCGACAAAAGGAAATCAGAAAAATCAGATCAAAATATTATTACATCTTCAATTCAAATAGATTCCAATTTACGTGATGCTTTATCATTCAGATTTATGGATGATGATCCGGTAAAGAAGTGGGCAGGTCCGGATTCCTTTTTATTGGAAAAGAGAAATACTTACGTGGAATATTTTTCAATAAACGATAAAAAAAGCTGGATTACAAACTTAAGCAACCTGAATATCCGGGCTACCCATCATAAGGATTCCATTTCGTTATTAATTTTTGCAGATGGCTATT
>JALOMX010000335.1 GCA_025455245.1 Chitinophagaceae bacterium | reverse complement strand
TTTCATAGATAAATGCGGGCATGCGCCCATGATGGAAGTCCCTGCTGAATTTAATAAAATACTGGAGCAATTTTTGGTAAAGCAACAGACACCGACACCTGTAGAAGGATAAAATTGACAATCAGCCATGTTTAATCAGGCGCTTATATCTGTTCCCGCTGCTCCTCTTTCATCAGGGGATACGGTTGCCGATGCACTCAATCAGCTTGAAGACCTGAGGGTATCGCATTGGCCGGTAGCAGATGAAGGGATTTTTAAGGGCCTGATATCTGAAGAAACATTGATGGATTCAGATGAAGGGTTGCAGCTGAAAGACCTTTATCCTGAATTATTACCTTTTTCGGTATTGGCCGATGAATATTTTATTTCTGCCGTACGAATGGTTACGGAAAGAAAACTCGATTTGGTCCCAGTGCTGTCGCCCGAAGGGGAATATCTTGGGGTGATTACCCAAGCTGAACTTTTGCAGAAAATGGCTCTAATATGTGGTACACATACCCCCGGAGGTTTGATTGTGCTAGAAGTGAACCCACACGATTATTCTCCCGGAGAAATAAGCAGGCTGATTGAAACCAACAATGCTCAGTTAACACAACTCAACAGCAGCTTTGAACCGGCAACCGGTCTTTACCATATCATCATCAGAATCAACAAACAGGAAATCAGCGATATCATTGCAACATTTCAGCGATACGATTACAGGGTTGTTTATTATGCCGGTGAAGAACAGTATGAAAATGAACTAAAACGAAATTTCCATCACCTGCTTCACTTTCTTGAGATGTAAAGGGTGAATTCATTTATTAAAGCCAAAATATACAGTCGAGGTTAGTGTTATGAAGTTGAGAACGTATATATGTTGGCTTTTTTCCCTCCTCTGCACCGTGGCATTGGCGCAGGAAAAATCGGTTATTTCGCCCGATCCTGCCTCCTTCTTCATGCATTCCCAAACAGATTCGTCCAATTATCCCATGCTGGTAAGGGCTGTAAATGTTTTTGGAAACAAGAGGACCAAACTGTACCTGATAGAACGTGAAATTGCCATCCGCACAGATATTTTTTATAAAACCGATGATCTTTCCAAAAGTATCAGGCTTACAAAAGAACAATTGATGAACACCGGGCTTTTCGTTACGGTTGATGTGACCATGGATACCATTCTGACCAACGAAGTGGATGTAAACATTCAGGTCCGCGAAAGGTGGTATCTTTTTCCTGTTCCATATTTTAAGCTTGTTGACCGCAACATAAATGTATGGATCAACGATTACAAGGCATCGCTTGACCGCACTGAAATTGGAATTAAAATATTGCACAACAACCTTACCGGACGAAACGACAAGATGAATCTTTCGCTTGTGGGAGGGTATTCACAGCAAATTGTGGCCAACTATTATCAGCCGTTCATCGACAAAAAGCTTACGCAGGGGCTGGGCTTTGGATTCACTATGTCAAGAACGCGTGAGGTGAATTATGCAACCGACAGTAACCGGCAGCAGTTCTATGCCATGCCGGAATTTGCAAGGACAAGCATGAAGGCTGAACTTGTTTATTCATACAGGAAAGGCAGTCAGATGCGCAGTTATCTGAAAGCAAGCTATACTGTTGAAGATATGGACTCGGCCATCATTGCATTAAACCCGAAGATGTTTGGTGACGGCAGGACAAGGGCTGAATTTGTTGATATTTTTGCCAACTACCAATATCTTAATGTTGATTATATTCCATATCCTTTGCGTGGATGGATGGTTGATTTTTATGCCCTTCAACGTTTTTCCAAATCCATCCCCATGACGCAGGTAGGAGGAAAAATGCAGGCAACATGGCGATTTGCAAAAAAAACATATATGAACTTCCAAAGTTCATTTGCTTTTACACTTTCCGGAAAGGAACAACCTTATTATAACAGCCGGATGCTTGGATACCGAAGCCTTTATATGCAAGGACTTGAGTATTATGTGGCCGATGGAAACTGGGCAGGGATGATTCGGTCAACACTCAGAAGGGAAATCCTTTCCTTTACCCTAAAGAACCTGATCAGATCAAAAAGCCACAGTGAAATACCCTTCAGAATTTTCCTGAAGGGTTATGGCAATCTTGGTTATGCGCACAACCTTGATCCCGGAAATAACTTTTTGAATAATCAGTTATTAAAAACAGCCGGTTTCGGTGTTGATATTATGATGGTTTATGATATGGTATTGAAACTGGAATACAGTTACAACCAATTTGGTGAGCGTGGATTTTTTATTCATACCGCAACTGACTTTTAAATATTTGGATAGTACCCACATGAAAGTTGCTATTTACAGCCGTGGAATAGATGCCGCACAAGAACAGCACTGCAGCCAATTGCTTCAGGCATTACGAGTACATAAAGCCGAATTGCTGATATGGGAGCCCCTTGCAAAAGCCCTGCAACATTCAAATCTGCTCTACGGTCTTCAATTTGAGGTGTTTAGTAACCATAATGCATTGGATGATAATACCGATTGCATGATCAGCATGGGAGGCGATGGCACTATGCTCGACACAGCAACCCTTATTCGCGACAAGCCGATACCGTTGCTTGGAATTAACTTCGGAAGGCTTGGTTTTCTGGCCACAATCGGCAAGGAGGAAATGCACCATGCCGTAGAATCCCTGGTTAGCCGAACCTACCTAATTGATCAGCGAACCCTGATTCATGTTGATTCCAATGAACCAATTTTCGGCGACGCCCCCTTTGCCATGAATGAACTCGTGGTACATAAAAGCGAGAACTCGAGCATGATAAAAATCCACTGTTATATAAATGGTGAATTTTTAAATACGTATTGGTGCGATGGGCTGATTGTAAGTACTCCCACCGGCAGTACGGGATATAACCTTAGTTGCGGCGGCCCCATCATTTTTCCCGACAGCGGCAGTTTTGCCATTACACCTATTGCCCCGCACCACCTCAATGTAAGGCCTATTGTTGTGCCCGATACAGATATTATTTCTTTTGAAGTAGAAAGCCGCAGTGAGAAATTCATTTGCTCAATGGATGCAAGACGCGAAGTGCTCGATACCAAAACACAGGTTGCTGTTCGCAAGGAATCTTTTACCATTGGTTTTATGAGGCTTAATGAAAATACCTTTTTGGAAACGCTCAGGAGCAAACTGACATGGGGTGTAGATAAAAGAAATTAAAATGGCCCCTCCCGGAGCCATTGTTTTGCAATAATTTTTTGCAGGATTTCAAACCAAAAAGATTACCACCATTCTCCGAAACG
>JALOMX010000334.1 GCA_025455245.1 Chitinophagaceae bacterium | reverse complement strand
CCATCAGGCCAATTTCCATGGTCGAAAGAAAAGCTTCGGGACAGAACTGACTTTTCACGTTTTCTCTCCTAATTTATGGTCAGTACCTCTATTTTCCTTGAAAAATGAAGGTTTTAATTTACGTTTGCGCGGACTAAAAAAGGAAGTTTTATGTCTGCTGATTTAGGAAATCTGATATCCGACACCGAAGGGTCGATGAAAAAAGCAATTTCGCACCTCGAAAATGAACTGACCAAGATCAGGGCAGGAAAAGCAAGTCCCGGAATGCTTGATGGTTTGATGGTTGAGTACTATGGTTCGCCGACTGCCATCGGGCAGGTAGCCAATGTGAGTGCAATGGATAGCCGTACACTGACCATTCAGCCATGGGAAAAAAATATGGTTGGCCCCATTGAAAGAGCCATTTTGCAGGCCAATATTGGGGTCACACCTCAAAATGACGGGACGGTAATCAGAATTACCATGCCTCCTTTAACCGAAGAAAGAAGAAGAGGACTTGTGAAACAGGCAAATGCAGAAGGCGAACACTCTAAGGTAACCATCCGAAACCTGAGAAGGGATTCCATTGAAAAAATTAAAAAGCTGCAAAAAGAAGGTTTAAGTGAAGATGCGGCCAAAGATGGTGAACTCGATATTCAGGAACTGACCAACAAGTATATTGCCCTGGTAGATAAGCACCTTGTGGCAAAGGAAAAGGAGATCATGGCTGTATAAATTTCTTTCGCTACTTTTTATTTACCAGGTAAACCCCGGCAAGGATAAATCCAAGTGCTACCACCTGAAGCACCCCAATGGATTCACCGTAAATAAATCCCCATGCTATTGCTACAAAGGGTATGCCGTAGGTAACAAGCGAAGCAAATACAGGTCCGGCCATTTTTACAAGCCTGTAAAATATTACCGATGCAAAAGCAGTGCCAAGAACGCCAAGCAGCGTAGCGGCACTGCTTGCTTTTATGTAAGCATACGAATGCAAAGGCAAAGAAAAATATCCGGTAAACACTAACAGGGCAAAAGAAAAGGGGATTAAACCGGTAAAAGCCGCTGCCGCAATGGACAATGAGGAAACCCCGGTCAAATGTTGCTTAACGAGGAGGGCATTCCATCCATAGCATAAAGTGGCTGCAATGACAAGAAGTCCGTAAAAGGAATTTTCATTTCCCTTTACGGGTTTTAAAAAAAACAAGAGTGAACAGCCCGCAAAACCGATAAGAACACCTGAAATTTTGGAAGCCGGGATTTTTATTTTAAAAAAAGCCCATCCGATTACCAGTGTACTCAAAGGCGTAACAGCGTTTAGCGTACCGGCAAGTGCACTATCAATTTTTAGCTCGGCAACACAAAAAAGAATAGCAGGTATAAAGCTCCCAAGCCAGCCGGAGAAGAGCACCATTTTTCGTAAATCCTTCGGGATTTGGGAAAATGCTTTTAAGGCAAAAGGGATTAAAACTATGCCTGAAGTTAATATTCTGATGGCGGCAACCTGTAAAGGAGAAAGCAGGGGAGACCCATCAATGGCAAACATTCCCAGTTTCATCAGGATAAAAGAGCTGCCCCAGATGATACATAAAAGGGAGAAAAGAAACCATTTCAGATTATTCCTAATTACTTTTTGTCCTGAAATTGATAATGCTTGTATGATTTTAAACATGTTAAGCAAAAATGGAGGCTGAAATTTGATTTTATTTATATTTTCGTTAAAAAGAAATAAATATGAGCTGGATTAAAGAGTTCAAAGATTTTGCCAGTAAAGGAAACCTTGTAGATGTGGCTGTTGCATTTGTAATGGGTGCCGCTTTTGGAAAGGTTATCAGTAGCCTTACGGAAGGCATTGTCAGCCCGTTAATATCTTTAATAACAGGTGGTGTTGATTTCAGTAAAAAGCAGTTGGTTCTCAGAAAGGCAAGTCAGGTTTTCGATGAGTCAGGAACCGTAGTTTCGGAAGTGGCTGAAGTCACTGTTAAATATGGGGCTTTTCTAACAGCAGCCATCGACTTTTTAATAGTTGCATGGGTCATGTTTTTATTGGTAAAGGCCATCAACAAATTGAAACGTAAGCAGGAAGAGGCCCCTGCGGCACCGCCTGAACCAAGCAGCACAGATAAGTTGTTAATGGAAATAAGGGATGCACTAAAAAACAAATAACCAACACTAAAAAATGAAATCATTTTTATGGCTTATAAGCCCTTTTTGTCTGATAAGTCTGGGTGGATTATCCCAGGAAATCTCAAAGCAGATTGATGAAGCCATTGCAGGAAAAGCAATTAAAGCTGATACATCAAAAAAGGGTCCGTGGAAAATAGGTGGTATTTTGGCGATTAATCTTTCGCAGCAAAACAGTTCATATTGGGTTGGGGCAAATGAGCGGTATGCTCTGAACGTTGGTATGTCAGCTGATCTTTACGCCAATTATGCTGTAAAGCGAAATACCTGGGATAATACCCTGAAAATGGCTTATGCCTTTACACACAATGAAAGCCAGGGAGTAAGAAAAACCTCAGACTTTATTGATTTATATTCCAAATATGGACGTGATATCAGCAAAAAGGGAAAAACTTTTATTGCTTTGATTGCAAACCTCCGGACACAATTTACTGACGGTTTTGATTATGACACCGATCCAAGACGGCGTACTTCAGATTTTTTTGCCCCTGCTACAGTTTTATTGACTCCCGGTTTAGAGTGGAGGCCATCCAAGGCATTTTCATTATTTGCATCGCCGGTTGGTGCAAGGTCAGTATTTGTGACCAACGATCCATACAGTTATTCATACCCTGGTGGCATAAGGCCTGATGGAAGCCAGGAAAAGCCCATTTCCGAATTGTACGGTGTGGATCCCGAAAGAAAAGTTGATGCGCAGTTCGGAGCATTCTTATCAGCAAAAGTTGATAAGGAGTTGGTTAAAAATGTACTGTACACTTCTCGTCTCGACCTGTTTTCAAATTATTTGAACAAACCACAGAATATAGATATTTTCTGGACCAATAATCTTATTTTTAAAGTCAACAAATGGCTTGTTCTTTCTTATCAGTGGAATATGGCTTATGATGATGATTTTGTTCCGGAAGGTGAATCCGGGCCCCGGACTCAATTCCTTGGAACCTTTGGAATCGGGTTTTCTGCCAAGTTTTAACCATTCCCCCCAACGTTGTGGTTCGGGGGGCTTTTTATACCCCTACTTTTGAGGTGTACCGGATTTTTATACAAAAAATGCGGGGATTTCGGGAATGACAACACCAACATATCAGATAAAGCTTCCACAATTTGAGGGTCCTTTTGATCTCCTGCTGTTTTTTATAGAAAGGGATGAACTCGACATTTACAATATTCCAATTCACCGGATAACGACTGAGTTTCTGGATTATATCCAATCACAGGAAAGGCTGAATATTGAGTTAAGCAGTGAGTTTATTCTTTTTGTCAGCACATTGATGCGTATCAAGGCAAAAACACTATTGCCCCGTAAAGAAGTAGATGCCGCCGGTAATGAAATAGATCCCCGGCAGGAACTCGTTGATAAAATTCTGGAATATAAGCGATTTAAGGAAGCTTCTCAGCGAATGGCTGAAATGGAGGCTTTACGGTTACTGCTGGTAAAGCGTGGAAATGTTTACCGTGAAATGAACATGCTGGGTGAGGAATCGGGCGAAGGAACCGAAATTCAAAGCATTACCCTCTTCAAATTGATGAAAACTTTTGAAAAGGTAATGCGGAAAATGCATGAGCGCAATAACAAGCCGCAGCATGTGGTTTTCAGATACAACTTTACCATGGAAGAAAGCCGTTCCATTATGATAGATGCTGTAAGGGCTGAAAAAACCATGTCGTTTGAAAAAATCTTTTCAGAATGTGATAATAAGATTCATGCCATTTTTCTTTTCCTGAGCATTCTTGAGCTGGTTCAGCAGCAATATTTTTCAATCATGGTAGGGGAAGGAAAGAATAACCTGATCGTGGAATGGAATGAAAATCGTCCCCCCGAAACTGATTTTTCCTTTGGTATGGCGGACCCCATACTGAACTGATAGAGCATAAAAAAGGGTACCATTTTGATAGTACCCTTTTTTAATTTCTAACTTTCAACTAGATCCTAAAGGGAGTAGTAAATTAAAGCAGCCATCACAAATGCCCAAGCACAAAAGGCAAGTAGGTTGTCGAGGCTGAACAGTTTTTTGGGGCTTAAATGTCTCATAGGTGTGATGTTTTAGGTGGAACGAACTGCGGCAAAGATTTGAAAAAATTACGGTAAAAACAAGCCAAAGACCGGTTATTTTAAAAGTTCATAAAAATTTCATAACTCTGATGGAAAAAAAACTACATGGACTTTCCGGTTGTTTTACAAATTGGTAAACTATTTTTTTTCTACAACTCGTTTTAGTAAGCAAAGTACTTTTGCAAGCCTAAAATGAGACGGGTATACCAAAGAGGCCCGGACAGATTATGAATAAAACTGCGTGGTTAGGTTTAAGTGTTGCTTTGTTTCTGCCATTGTTTAGTTATTGGCTGGTGAAGGGCATTGGTATGGATGCTACCCCGATGCCAAGAAAATATTTTGCCGATTCGGTCATAGAAAACAGAAAGGACGGTAAAATTTCATTTGACACTGTATGGCATAGGATTCCCGATTTTAAACTCACCGATCATCTTGGTAATACGGTATCCGGCAATGATCTGAAAGGCCGAATCTGCGTGGCAAATACCTTTTTTACAAGATGTCCCAATATTTGCCCGGGCCTAACCCGGAATATCCGCAAAATGCAGGTGAGTTTTGAGAATCCAAAACGGAAAAGATATGGAGATACAAGCATCGTTTATTTTATATCACTAAGCGTTGATCCGGAAAGGGATAGTGTGGCCGCATTGAAGCGCTGGGCCGACAGGTTTCATGTAAACAGCGATAGCTGGAAGTTGCTGACGGGCCCTAAAAAGGAAATCTACAACCTGCTCTTAAACGATTTCAGGTTGTCGGCGCAGGATGGTGAGGGAATTGATTCGAACTTTATTCATACGGAAAAGGTTATGCTGATTGACAGGGATATGATTGTACGAGGCTACTACAATGGACTCGACAGTGCATCCATGGCACAATTGGGTATGGATATCGGTAGGCTTTACCTTGAAAAGGACAGATCAAAGCCTTCTATCTTCAGGCAGTATATACCTATCCTTCCTGTTCTTGCCATGGTTCCCCTGATTATAATGATCGGGATGTGGTATTTAAACCGGACAAGGAAGAAGGTGGAGTCGATTGGAAAGTGAGCAGCGAATAGTGGCTTTTTCCAAATTTTCAAAACAATATCATATTACCCGGGTCAAAACACAACAGACAAAAAAAAACAGAATTTAAAACATGGCTGAGCTATTGAAACCTTCTTTTCAAAAAAATGACAAACGGGCTTTTTGGCTGATAGGAATTTTCTCTGCTGTAGTATTTGTTGTAGTCGTTTTGCTGGGAAGGGTCAAACTTGATTATGATCCCGGATTTGATATTCACATTTTTGCAACGCTGAATGCAGTAATCAATTCTCTGATAGCTGTTTTATTGGTTGCTGCTTTGATTGCTGTAAAGGCAAAACGTTTTTTGCTGCACAAACAAATGATGATGGCTTCTCTTGTGTTAAGTATTTTGTTCCTTGTTTCCTACATCATTCATCATTTATTGGCCGACAGTACACCGTTCGGAGGAGAAGGTTTCATCCGGATCGTTTATTTTATAATACTTAGTACCCATATTTTCCTTGCGGCCATTATATTACCCTTCATTCTTTATACGGCATACAGGGCGCTCACCGGTGAATATCCGGCCCATAAGAAAATGGCTAAGATCACATGGCCTCTTTGGTTTTATGTTGCCGTAACCGGCCCCGTTATTTACCTGATGATAAGCCCATACTATACTTAAGGTTATAGGTTTAATTCAATGGCAGGATCCCAGAATCTTGTTTGAAAATCCTGCACAGTATCATTAATGACTTCAACGCCATCTGCCTCAAGCAATTCCTGCATGCGTGTCGGGGATCCAAAATGGGCTTTGCCGCTTAACATCCCGTTTCGGTTAACCACCCTCTGCGCCGGTACATCACCCAACACATGTGCGGCATTCATTGCCCATCCTACCATTCTTGCGCTCATGCGGGTGCCAAGGTAGTTGGCAATAG
>JALOMX010000333.1 GCA_025455245.1 Chitinophagaceae bacterium | reverse complement strand
CCATACTTGCAAACACCCTTGCATTACCACTCCCTGCAATCGATATTTCAACATTTTCGCTCAAGAGGGTTTCTCCCAGAAAATCCCCGCTTCCTGCAATATCTATTTTTGCATCACGGGTTTTTCCATTCATTTCAACTTTGCCGCTCCCTCCAATTTTTACTTTGGTTAAGGGTGTTTTAATATCAAGTTTGGCATCCCCGCTCCCCGCAATAACTACCTCAATTTTGTTTTCATTTTCAAGCATGCCTTCCGAACGCAAAGTACTTGAACCCGCAAGTTCAAATTTTTCCATATCATCACCATACAGTGTTACTTCAATACTTCTTGATGGCTTTAGGTTAACATTATTTTTTGTCCTTATCCTTAGCCTGTCACCATCCTGATCGATCATGATATACTTTACGAGGTTTTCATCAACCGTAAATTCAACTTTCGATTCTGATGAGGGAATTACTTTCACCTTAAACGAACCGCTTATATCCACATTTTCATAATCACTCAGGGACTTGTTTACTGTTTGCATTACTCCGTTACCTTCAATTCTTTTGAATCCATTTTCACAACCCGCTAAAAAGAGAACTGCCAATGAAATACTGATTACAGATCGCATATATCAAGATTTTTAACAAATGTTATAAAAAACGGCTGAAGACCCAAGGGAAATTTGAATGACGGGGAATTAAACCTATAAAAAGCCGTTTTATCGGTTTCAAGGGCATGGCAACCTTATCTTTGCGCCACCATGACTGAAAAGATTCTCATCCTTGATTTTGGCAGCCAATATACCCAACTGATTGCAAGGGCTGTTCGGGAAGCCAACGTTTATTGCGAAATTGTACCATACCATAAGGCCGATTATTCCGACCCTGCTCTGAAGGGTATCATTCTCAGCGGTTCACCATTTAGTGTAAATGACAACAATGCCCCTGAGGCCGATGTGGCGTCTTTCATAAAAAATCTGCCCGTACTTGGTGTTTGTTATGGCGCACAGCTAACAGCGAAGCTTTTTGGCGGCAGGGTTGAAAAAAGTGACAAACGTGAATACGGAAGGGCATTCATGATCAGGCAAAAAGAAGATCCTTTGTTTGAAGAGGTTAGCCCAAGGACTCAGGTTTGGATGAGCCACTCCGATAGTATCAAAGAACTGCCTGAAGGTTTTGAGGTTTTGGCTACCACGGATAGTATCCCGGTTGCCGCATTCAGAAAAGTAACGGACAATCCGCAAGGAACATCTTCCTTGAGTTTATACGGTCTTCAGTTTCATCCTGAAGTTTACCATTCGACGGAGGGTAAACAGATCCTTAAAAACTTCCTTTACAAAATCTGCGGATGTACCGGTGATTGGACACCTGCCCACTTTGTTACCGAAACGGTGGATGCACTTAAAGAGAAAATTGGCAATCGAAAAGTGATAATGGCCCTCAGCGGGGGTGTTGACAGTACGGTAGCCGCAACCCTGATCAGCAGGGCCATTGGAAAAAATTTATTCGGGATTTTTGTAGACAATGGTGTTTTACGTAAAGATGAATTTGCCCAGGTTTTAAAAACATACGGGCAATTAGACCTGAATGTAAAAGGCGTGGATGCCCGTGAACACTTTTACACCAAACTTGCCGGGAAAACCGATCCGGAAGAAAAACGTAAGATCATCGGAAAGACCTTTATAGAAGTTTTTGATGATGAGGCTCACAAACTTGAAGGGATTGAAATGCTTGGGCAGGGAACCATTTATCCCGATGTGATTGAAAGTGTCAGCGTTCATGGTCCGAGCGTCACCATAAAAAGTCATCACAACGTAGGGGGCTTGCCCGACACCATGAAGCTCGAACTTGTAGAACCCCTGCGGTATTTATTTAAGGATGAAGTAAGAAGGGTTGGAGCCGAATTGGGTATACCCTCCGAAATGCTGAACCGCCATCCTTTTCCCGGACCGGGTCTTGCTATCCGGATCCTTGGCGAGGTTACAGAAGAAAAAGTGCAATTACTTCAGGCAGCAGATGCGATCTATATTAATGGCCTGAAATCACATGGCCTGTACGATAAAGTGTGGCAGGCCGGAACAATTCTTTTACCGGTTAAAAGCGTTGGGGTTATGGGCGATGAAAGGACCTATGAATATACCGTTGCCCTTCGCGCCGTTACCAGTGTTGACGGAATGACCGCCGATTGGGCCCACCTCCCCTATGAGTTTTTGGCCCACATCAGCAATGAGATCATCAACAATGTAAAAGGCATCAACCGTGTTGTGTACGACATCAGCAGCAAACCACCGGCAACCATTGAGTGGGAGTAGTTGAGGTTAAGGTTAAGGTTAAGGTTGAGCTTGCCTGCCCTGCCTGCCAGCAGGCAGGCGATAGTCAGGGTTAAAGTTGAGTGATTGATTTTATACATGATTGCTTTCATACCTAAAGGCGCAAATTATGTTACAGTAAGTCACTGACATCGTGTATTCAGAAGTCATACAAACCAGGACTTTACAAGATTCAGGAGCAGGAATAAAAACCTATCCTTTTAAATGGCTATGGACAAAAAGCCCGTGAATGCTCTTGTTTTCGTAGGCATTGCGGATGGCAACTGCAAACAAATCAGCCACGCTTAACACCTTAATTTTCGGTGAATCCTGTTTCAAAGGAATGGTATCGCATACTACGAGTTCTTCCAGTACGCTGTTGTTTATATTTTCATAAGCTTTTCCGCTCAAAACAGGATGGGTACATAATGCCCTTACGCTTTTTGCACCTTTATCCAAAAGTAACTGAGCTGCTTTTGCGAGGGTTCCGCCGGTGTCGCATATATCATCGATCAATACAACATTTCTATCGGCCACATCACCAATGACCGTCATACTGGCAATTTCATTGGCACGCTTTCGGTGTTTATCGCAAATAACCATTTCAGCATTAAAATAACTTGCCACCTCACGAACCCGGTTGGTACTGCCTACATCCGGTGCGGCAAACGTAAGGTTCTCAAGATTCAATTGCCCGATATAAGGAATAAAAATGGCCGAACTGTCAAGGTGGTCAACCGGAATATCAAAATAGCCCTGAATTTGGGGCGCATGTAAATCCATGGTTACAACACGGTCAGCGCCGGCAGCCGTGATCATATTGGCTACAAGCTTGCTCACGATAGCCACCCTTGGCCTGTCTTTTCTGTCCTGACGGGCATATCCGTAATAAGGAATTACACAAATGATTTTATAAGCCGAAGCCCTTCTTGCTGCATCTACCATCAGCAAAAGTTCAAGCAGGTTA
>JALOMX010000044.1 GCA_025455245.1 Chitinophagaceae bacterium | reverse complement strand
AAGTTCTTTGTGGTGGCACTTACCTGTTACGGTATGAGTACTTTTGAGGGCCCGATGCTCAGTTTAAAGAATGTGAATGCAATTTCCCATTTTACCGACTGGACAGTAGCGCATGTGCACGTAGGGGCGCTTGGCTGGAACGGGTTCTTAACTTTCGGTGCTATTTACTACCTCATTCCAAGGTTGTTTGGAACAACCCTGTACAGCAAAAAGCTTGCAGCCAATCACTTCTGGATTGGTACTCTTGGTATCATATTATATGCCATTCCGATGTATTGGGCAGGGTTTACACAGGCCCTTATGTGGAAAGAGTTTACCCCGGAAGGAACCTTGCAATACCAGTTTTTACAAACAGTTACCAATATCAGGCCTATGTATATTCTTCGTGGCCTTGGTGGTACACTATACCTGGCAGGTGTGTTTATGATGGTTTATAATGTTTGGAAAACGGTTAAGTCCGGCAAATTTATTCCGACAGAATATGCCGAAGCACCGGCGCTTTCAAAGGTTTATGTACCTCAAAAAGGTTACAACTTCTGGCATGCCTGGATCGAAAGGAAGCCTACACAAATGCTGGTAGTAAGTCTTGTGGTCGTTGCTATTGGCGGTATCATTGAATTGGTTCCGACCTTCCTCATCAAATCCAATGTACCGACCATATCATCTGTTAAGCCTTACACTCCTTTGGAACTTGAAGGTCGTGACATTTATATCCGCGAAGGCTGTTATACCTGCCACTCCCAAATGGTTCGTCCTTTCCGCGATGAAGTCGCCCGTTACGGAGAGTACAGCAAGGCCGGCGAATTTGTATATGATCATCCATTTCAGTGGGGCAGCAAGCGTACCGGTCCGGATCTGCACAGGGTAGGAGGAAAATATCCCGACAGCTGGCATTATAATCATATGTGGAAAACAACGACTATGAGTCCCGGAAGTCT
This sequence comes from Chitinophagaceae bacterium, assembly GCA_025455245.1. GTDB lineage: Bacteria > Bacteroidota > Bacteroidia > Chitinophagales > Chitinophagaceae > Phnomibacter. The sequence goes on along the minus strand of JALOMX010000044.1, from coordinate 9,033 downwards.
GATGCCTAATTATCCCTGGTTGCTTGATAATGATCTGGACCTGAGTTATACCGAATCCAAAATAGTGGCTATGCAAAAACTTGGTGTGCCTTATCAGAAAGGGTATGAAAAGATAGCCGTTGATGATTTGAAAAAGCAGGCAGAAACCATTGCAAAGAATCTGGAAAAGGATAAAATTAAAACATCACCGGATAAAGAGATCATAGCGCTGATTGCTTATCTGCAAAGGCTTGGAACAGACATTAAGGCTGAAAATAAGAATACGGTTACCAAAAACTAATTGACTATGAAATTTATCAATTATCTGGAAAGCATTACCGGGATCAGCATTTTCCCGTTGATATCCCTTGTGTTGTTTACTGTATTCTTTGCCATTGTAACGGCTTATGTTATTACTGCCGATAAAAGGAAAATGGACGAGAACAGTCAAATCCCTTTGGAGCCATAAATCAATCAATAACCAAGTGAAAATTTCAAATATGTATCTGAATAAATATTTCAAAAGGAAAATTTGGATGTTGCCAGCCTTCACGCTGTTGAGTTTATCAGCGCTGGCTCAACCCAAGCCGGAAAGTACCATGTCCAATCCCCTCGCACAGGCACTTGTGGTAATTATGATCATGCTTGCTCTGGCCATAGCCATTCTTGCCAACGTGGTAAACAATGCCGCCGCAATGTTCAGGGAAAAAATGCGTAAGGATAGAGAGAACAATTCTGCCGGAATTGTAACCGCAATCATTTCCGCATTGGTGTTACTGACACCGCTTAGCGCTCTGGCACAGGAAGCAGCCTCAACAGCAGCACCTGCTGCCCCAACCACCATTAATGGATTAACGCCCATGGTTTTTTACCTGATGGTTGGCGTAATTGCCGTTGAAATTCTTATCCTGGTTGCACTTGTTTATCAGCTCAGGTTTTTGATGGGGCTTGAAAAGGAACGTGTTGTGGTTCAGGAAGCAAAAGCTGCTTCTGCCAAGCCTAAGGAAGGCTGGTGGTGGAAATTGAATAAGGCAGCCTCTGTTGAAAAGGAGCAGGATATCGACCTCAGTCATGATTATGATGGAATCAGTGAACTGGATAACAAGCTGCCACCATGGTGGACCGTTGCTTTTGGTATAACCATATTGTTTTCGGTGGTTTACCTGTACCGCTACCATGTTGCACATACGGCACCGCTGCAGATTGAAGAGCTTGAAATAGCCATAAAGAAAGGGGAAGCTGAAAAAGCGGCCTATCTTGCCAAAACAGCCGGAAATGTGGATGAAAATACCGTGACCATGCTTGATGCTGCGGGAATTGCCAGTGGAAAGACATTATTTGCTGCCAATTGTATTGCCTGCCATGGAAATGCCGGTGAAGGGAATGCCGTAGGCCCCAATCTCACAGATGATTATTGGTTGCATGGTGGTTCAATCAATGATATATTCAAAACCATAAAGTACGGTGTAACTGAAAAGGGAATGCGTAGCTGGAAAGATGATTTGTCACCCGTACAAATGGCTCAGCTTTCAAGCTATATTAAATCCTTAAAAGGGACCAACCCTGCTAATGCCAAAGAACCACAGGGTGAATTGTTTGAAGAAGGTGGCGGAAGTACTCCTGCCGCAGATAGTACAAAAGGAGCCACAGCAGGAATATGATCAGGTGGTTTTTGCCTGAAAAAAAATGATAGAAATGAAAACTGAAGCCGTATTTGACCATGATGAAAGTTTCAGGGACAGGATGCCTTCTGTTACTGAAAAGGGTAAACGTAACTGGATATATGCATGGCGGCCTGAGGGTAAGTGGTATAATCTGAGAACGGTTTTAAGTGTTTTTTACATTCTTCTTTTTTTAGCCCTGCCTTTTTTGAAGATTAATGGTAATCCTGCATTGCAATTCAACATTGTAGAAGGAAAATTTTCAATCCTCGGGGCTATTTTCTGGCCTCAGGATTTTTTTATTTTTGGTGTGGCCATGGTAACTATGGTAATCTTTATTTACCTGTTCACCATGATTTACGGGAGGATATTTTGTGGTTGGGCTTGTCCTCAAACCATCTTCATGGAAATGATCTTCCGTAAAATCGAATGGTGGATCGAAGGCAATCCAAACAAACAGCGAGCGCTGAATAATGGCCCCTGGACCAATGAAAAGATCATTAAGAAATCCGTTAAGCATATTGTTTTTTTTGGTCTGTCTTTTTTGATAGCCAACTTTTTCCTGATGTATATCATCGGGTATGAAGATCTTTTCAAGATTGTCAGGGAACCGGTCAGTCAACATTTTGGCGGGTTTATTGCGCTGATGATTTTTACCCTTGCCTTTTACATTGTTTATGCTTTTGCGAGGGAAATTGTTTGCACCATTATTTGTCCGTATGGCAGGCTACAGGGTGTATTGCTTGATAAAAATTCCATAATAGTTGCTTATGACTATATACGTGGAGAGCCTCGTGGCAAAGGAAAAAGGCCACATGAGGGATTGGGGGATTGCATTGATTGCAAACAGTGTGTAGTTGTTTGTCCGACGGGCATAGATATACGCAATGGCACACAGCTTGAGTGTGTGAATTGTACCGCATGTATTGACGCTTGTAACGGTATTATGGATAGAGTTGGGTTGCCAAAGGGGCTCATCAGGTATGCCAGCGAAAATGAGATTGCAGAAGGAAAGAAGTTTGCATTTACGGGCAGAATGAAAGCCTACACATTTGTATTGCTTTTGTTGGTTTCCGGGCTTACATTTTTAATAGCAACCCGCGATGATGTAGATGTGACCGTTATGCGTGCCAAAGGAATGCTGTTTCAGGAAGTAGGAACTGATAGCCTGAGTAATCTTTACCAAATGACACTTGTAAATAAAACGCATAAAGCAATCAACGTTTCATTACAGGTAGATAACTATCCGGCGACTTTAAGGTTTGTAGGAAGAGATAGTCTGAATGTACCTTCAGAAGGTCAGTCCGAAGCAACTTTTTTTATAGTTTTACCTAAGTCATCCATAAAATCAAGAGACAGCAGGCTTGAGTTGGGTGTTTATCAGAAGGGAGAAAAAATTGCAACCAAGAAAACGAGTTTTCTCGGCTACACTGAATAAATTATTTTATTATGACATTTAAATGGAATTGGGGAACCGGAATAATTTTTGTTTACAGCGGGTTTGTAGTTTTTATGCTGGGTATGGTGTATCTGTGCAGCCGTCAGCATTTTGATCTCGTAACCCCTGATTACTACGAACAGGAGCTGAAGTTTCAGGAAGTAATTGATGGTCAGAAAAATGAAATGTTATTAGGCAAACCCACTACTGTAGTAGTTTCTGAGGAAGGGGTGACAGTTACCTTGCCTATGGAAGGGTATGATGGGGAAGGAATGGTAACCCTTTATCGTCCGGACAATGCAAAGTATGATATATCGCTTCCCCTCAATGGGAAAAGTTCTGTAATGATTCCCATGGATAAACTTAAGGAAGGTATTTATAAAGTAAAGGCAAGCTGGCAGAACGAGGGCAAGCCTTTTTATAATGAACAAACATTATATGTTCCATAGAATATTTTCGTAATTGTCTTCGTATATCCTATATAGCGCCCTGTTGCTCGGCTTTGCAGGCAGTTTTCATTGCCTGGGTATGTGCGGGCCAATTGTTTTGGGTATGTTGGGTCAGGGAAATCAGGATAAACCAAAAAATCGCCTGACAGGATATCTTTTATATTTTTCAGGGAAAACCATTACATACGGTCTGTTGGGTGCTTTGTTCGGTTTGTTTGGACATGGTTTGGTTTTGGCAGGGTTTCAACAGGTATTGTCTGTGGTAATGGGTTCTATAATGCTATTGCTTGTTTTTGTTTCCATATTCAGGGTTTCATGGTTTCACAGCAATAGGGCAACCATTTTTTTGCAAAATAAGTTAGTACCTGCTTTTGGATGGATATTGCAAAGGACTTCCATTTGGTCATCCTTTCTGATAGGGTTGTTAAATGGATTGCTTCCGTGTGGATTGGTTTATATCGGATTGACAGCCGCTGTTGCTACCGGTCATTTTGTTCAATCAGCGGAATATATGTTATTATTTGGCGTAGGGACCATACCTGTGATGCTTGCATTTGTGATTTTTTCCGGTCAGCTTAGTTATGCACTTAAATCAAAACTAAAGCAGGTTACCCCTGTTTTGATGGCTTTGGTAGGAACCATTTTGGTATTAAGGGGTTTGAACCTTGGTATTCCCTACATTTCGCCTTTACTTGATTCCTTGATGCTTACGGGGGACAGGTCAATCGAAGCCATACCTTGTCATCCTTAGAAATTCCTGTGTTCGGATACCCACTTGCTGATGTAATCTGCAATTTCATGGGTATTGGCACCGGGTGCAAAAAGTTTCCCAACGCCCATTTTATGCAGTGCCTCCATGTCATCTTCAGGGATAATACCACCGCCTGTGATCAATACGTCCTGCATGTTTTTTTCTTTGATTAATTCCATAACACGGGGGAATACTGTCATGTGTGCTCCGCTCAGGATACTGATTCCTATTGCATCAACATCTTCCTGCAATGCAGCATTAACAACCATTTCCGGTGTTTGCCTTAATCCTGTATATATTACTTCCATGCCTGCATCCCGAAGGGCTGTGGCTATTACTTTGGCTCCGCGGTCGTGGCCGTCAAGACCAACCTTTGCGACTAAAACTCTGATGGGGCGTTGACTCATAGAACAAAAAAATTTCAACTGAACTATGGTGTAAAAATAATGTGATTGAAACTAACAGGTAATGATTTTTGACATAATTAAGAAAGGGCATTAAGTTTGTTATTTCAGGCAAATATTTTAGGTATGCAATACAGGAAGTTTGGTAATACAGATCTTTTGGTTAGTGAAATCGGTTTTGGTGCGTGGGCTATTGGGGGAGCTGCTGAAGTTGGTGGAATCCAGATTGGTTGGGGGCCATCCGATGATTCGCTTTCTGAGAAGGCAATCCATGCGGCCGTTGAGGCGGGAATCAACTTTTTTGATACGGCTGATTTTTATGGTTTGGGGCATTCCGAATCCCTTTTAGGGAGTGTTTTTGGCAACAACAGTGAGGTTGTAATTGCAAGCAAGGTGGGGCAGAAAGTGGGAGCAAAGGGCGTTATTGAGATTGACTATTCAAAAGAATACATCCTTCAGGCTTGTGATTTAAGCCTGAAGCGATTAAAAAGAGAGGCTATAGATTTTTATCAGCTTCATGTTGCCCGCCTTGACCATTTGCAAAAGGGTGAATGCATTGAGGCTATGGAAATATTGCAACAGCAAGGCAAGGTCCGTTATTGGGGACAGTCGCTTATAACCTTTGCACCGGAAGAGGCTGATTACCTGATGCAAGCCGGCAAGGGTCAGGGATTTCAACTCGTACTCAACCTTATTAATCAGCTTTCTGTACCGGTAATGAAACAGGCATCCTTAAAAGGTTATGGGATCATTGCCCGAATGCCCCTTCAATTTGGATTGCTGACGGGAAGGATAAAGCCCACCGATACATTTCCTCCCGATGACCACCGTTCCAAAAGGCTTACACCATCTATCATTACCAACACAACAGATATTCTGCGTACCGAAATGTTACCCATGGCAAAGCAGTATAACACAACACTTGCCGGCCTTGCTTTGAGTTTTATCCTTGGGTTTAAAGAAGTAAGTACCGTTATTCCAGGAATACGGACACCGGAACAGGTTCGTCAGAATACCGCTTTTATTGTTAAGTTATCCGAATCTGACCATCAGTATCTTTGCAACCTGTTTGAGCAACGCTGGAGACCTGTTTTGGAAATGATCAGGTTACAGGGATAAATATGCAGATTGAATGAATATTTTAATTCGATTACCTAATTGGCTTGGCGATCTTGTAATGAGTACCGCATTTGTAAGGGCGCTTTCTGAAAGTGTACCTGATGGGGTAATCCAAGTGATTGTAAAGAAAGGGATTGATCAGGTTGTTGATTATCTCCCGGGGGTTTCAAGGAAGTGGGTATTCAATAAAGATGAATATCCCGGCCTGAAAGGTTCGTGGAATTTTGGAAAAATGATTGGAAATCAATTCAGCCCCGATCTTATGTTTTGTTTGCCAGATTCTTTCTCAAGTGCCGTAATGACAAAGGCAACGGGAGCGCCTGTACGCATTGGTTATCCCAAAGAACTCCGATCGTTTTTATTAACAAAAACCATCCGGAAAAATAATGATCTTCATCGGGTAGATCAATACCTGCAATTGTTAAAACCGGCCGGATTTAACCTTCCTTCAAAGCCTGCCGTTTTTTTGGAAAACAGAAGCAAAAGAGTACATAACAGAATTCTGATTAATGTAAATTCAGAAGCAGATGCCCGTAGACTTCCCGTTGAAAAGGCTATTTCGATAATTGATCTGTTAAGGGAAAATACAGACGCAGAATTGGTAATGGTCGGCAGTCCAAAGGAAGTACCTCATGTAAACAGTGTTTTGGATGGTTTGAAAAGCCGCGAAAACATCCTGAATATGTCAGGTAAAACGAACCTGTCTCAGTTAATTGATCTGTTTGGTACGGCTCCGGTAATGCTTACAACCGACAGTGGTCCAATGCATCTTGCCAATGCTTTGGGGGTTCATACAGTTGCCCTTGAGGGAGCAAGCGACGAAAAAAATACAGCGCCCTATAATGCAGACAGACGAACACTCATCCGCAGTGGTCTTTTGCCCTGCGAACCCTGCGTGAAAAATGTTTGCATTTACGGAACACCAAAATGCCTGATGAATATGCAGGATAAGCTGATTGTAGATGCTGTTACCGGTGCATTGGAAAAGTATAAAAATTAAAGCAGCAGAGCCATGGAGCAGTTCCCACTTAAACTTACTGTTGTTATTATTACATTTAATGAAGAAAGGAACGTAGAGGATTGCCTTAAATCCGTTAAGGATGTTGCAGATGAAATACTGGTGGTAGATAGTTTTAGCACCGACCGCACTGAAAAAATTTGTGAGGCTTATGGTGCAAGATTTGTACAGAATAAGTGGGAAGGGATTGTGGCACAACGAAATTTTGCACAATCACTGGCATCACATCCCGTATTATTAAATATTGATGCGGATGAAAGGTTGAGTCCCGAATTGGCTGCATCCATCATGCAGGAAAAGAAAAGGGGATTCCCCATGAAGGGTTACACGATGAACCGGTTTAATAACTACTGTGGACAATGGATCAGGCACGGTAATTACTATCCCGACCGGAAACTAAGGCTTTATCATAAAAATGCAGGAAGGGTAGAAGGTGCCAACCCGCATGAATGGGTTCAGCTTAATGAAAATTATCCCGTGCAAAAGCTTCATGGCGATCTTCTTCACTATTCTTTCAGAACCTTTAGTGAGCATGTAGCCAAAATGAACCTTTTCAGTTCAGTTGCAGCACAAACATTATTCACAAGGGGCAGAAAACCATCTTATATCAAACCCATACTAAGCGCCTTCTGGGCCTTCTTTTATGCTTTAATTATCAGGCGGGGATTCCTCGATGGTTACTATGGTTATGTAATCGCAAGAAATAATGCCATGTATTCATTTTACAAATATGCAAAGCTCAACGAATTGCATAAGGGAAAAGATATTTAGCCTTTATTTTGGCGTAACAATAAAACTTAGATTGGTTCCAATCTTTAATGTCCTGTTGATAAATCTTGTGATCACATCTCTGTCGGAAACCGGGTCTTTTCTGCTGTATGTAAAATAATCCAACACCCTGAAACCGTTCTGATCAATTAGTTTCATAAAACTCTTTATTGTGGGTTCATATAAGTGATCCGGAGTACGGGTCGGGTCTTTCCAGGCGCTTGAATGCTGTTTAATGATCCCGAGTTTATAAAACAAATGTTTCAGCCTTCTTGAAAGCGACATTTTGTTTGGAACATTAATGACCAGTACGCCCTTTGGGTGAAGCAATTTTCGGGCATGCTGCATCCAGGCATTGGGGTTGGGTATATGTTCTATTACATGGCTCATGTGTATCAGGCTGTAAGGTTCATTGCTTTCATGGTCCTGAAATTGTTCAAGCAACACATTTACCCCGATTTTTGTGCGGACAAAATTGGCCATCTTTTCTGATACATCGAGCCCCGTTAAATTTTTATAATAAGGTTTGGCGGCATACAGGAAGGTCCCCATACCGCATCCAATATCCAGCACATTCGACCGGATTTTATCAAACTTCACCAGGTTTTTTATTTCCTTTTCAAACATGCTTTTGGCTGAAGTATGAATATTGTCAAGATCATCCAGACCGGCGCCCTCAAAGAATTGGTAGGTGGCATAGCAACTGTCAATAAAGTCCTGATCATATTTTGGCCGGGGCGATGAATACACCAGCGAGCAATCCAGACATTCCACATAGGTGTACTGCATTTTACTGCCAAACTTTTCATATTCCCTGAACCGGCTGCTGTTGCATACAGGGCAGTTGACCGTTTCCCATTCCGGTACAATATATTCGTTGGTAATCGGATCTCTCATGGTTTAATCTTTCTGATTCAAATATAGATATTCATTTGGTTGCCAGTTCATTCAGGGCTTCATAACCGCCTGATTTTTAAACGCTATTATAAAGGTCCCTGTAAAGTTGTGCTGTTTTTTCAATCGTTACACTATTATTCAAAACGGTATCAATCCGCTCTTTTGATTTCTGTCCGAATTGTTTGCAAAGTTCAGGGTTTTGGTACAGGCGCAAAATGGCATCAGCCAGTGCTTTCGGGTCTTTTCGGGGAACCACCAAACCGTTTACCTGATGATCCACCAGTTCTGTATTACCGGGAATATCTGTAATAACCGGTGCTATGCCCAACGACATGGCCTCCAAAACAGATTTGGTGATGGACTCACCATAAATGGAAGGTAAAACAAAAATGTTTGAAGAGGCTACCAATCGTAAAACATCCTCCCGGTAGCCGAAAAAATGAACCTTTCCCTGGTAATTTCCCTTTTCAATCATCCGAAGGTTTTCTCTGGTTTTCATATTCCGACCTACCAGGATCAGGTGAAGCGGAATATCTTTTGGCAAAAACT
>JALOMX010000332.1 GCA_025455245.1 Chitinophagaceae bacterium | reverse complement strand
TGTTATCTGTTTGCAGATAAACAAAATACGGCTTTTGCCCCCATGCGGTTGAAGCAATTGCCATGACTAAAAGCATTGGCAAAAGACACTTTAAGCGGTTCATGTTGCGAAATTAAACAATAAAAGCCCGCATCGAGAGATAGGTCGCAAGGTTTTAACGTAGTATATCAACAAAAAAGCCCTTTTGTGTAAAAAATAAATTGAAACCAACGCCCTGTCTATTTTTGCCGCAAACTATAAAAAGTATGAAGTTACTGCTGCAAGGCATATGTTGTTTGTTGGCCATCCAATCCATAGCACAGGAACCTGCCTGGAAAAAAATCTACCGGGCCACACCCGAAAAAACCATGAACATGGTGCATACACGGCTTGATGTCCGGTTTGATTATACCCAAAGCCGTATGTCAGGCAAGGCATGGTTAACCATCACCCCACATTTTTATGCCACCGACAGCGCTATTCTCGATGCGAAAGGAATGCTGATTCATGAGGTCTCGCTTATTTCAGGAAAGGAAAAAAAGCCTTTGGCGTTCAACTACAAGGACAGCATGGTGCTTCGAATCAAACTCGACCGGGTGTACAGGCAAGGGGAAAAACCTGTTATTTACATTGATTATACAGCCCGGCCCAACGAACTGAAAGTTAAAGGCAGTGCAGCCATTCAGGATGCGAAAGGATTATATTTTATCAATCCGCAGGGAAAAGACAGCACCAAGCCCATACAAATCTGGACACAGGGCGAAACAGAAGCTACAAGCGTTTGGTGCCCCACCGTAGACCGGCCCAATCAAAAAACCACGCAGGAAATCAGCATGACCGTGCCGGATAAATATGTTACACTCAGCAACGGTTTGTTGACCAAACAGGTAAAAAACAACGATGGCACCCGAACCGATACCTGGAAAATGGATTTGCCGCATGCACCCTACCTGATGTTTATGGGTGTGGGCGATTATGCTGTGATTCGCGATAAATACAAAAACATCCCGGTGGATTATTATGTCGAAAAGGAATATGCACCGGTGGCAAAAAGGATTTTTGGCGACACCCCCGATATGATCGCTTTTTTTGAAAAACTGCTCGGCACACCTTATCCTTGGCCAAAGTATGCACAGTTTGTAGGACAGGAATATGTAAGCGGTGCTATGGAAAATACCACGGCCACCATTCATGGCCCGTGGTCACAACAAAGTGCCCGGCAATTGGTGGATGAAAACGCATGGGAACCGGTGATTGCGCACGAACTTTTTCATCAATGGTTTGGGGATCTTGTAACCACCGAAAGCTGGAGTAACCTGACCGTGAATGAAAGCTTTGCCGACTACAGCGAATACCTGTGGATGGAACACAAATACGGGCGCGATGCGGCAGATGAATACCACCTGAACGCCATGACAGGCTACCTGAATAATCCGAACGAAGAAGCCAAACACCTGGTACGCTTTTTTTACCGCGATAAAGAGGACATGTTTGATCAGGTAAGTTATCAGAAAGGCGGACGCATTTTACACATGCTGCTCTACGAACTGGGCGACAGTGCATTTTTCAAAGGCCTGCAACTTTATCTTCAGCAAAACAGGTTTAAAGCAGCAGAAGCACATCAGCTAAGGCTGGCACTGGAGGAAGTAACCGGCAGGGACCTGAATCCCTTCTTCAATCAATGGTATTTCAACAACGGTCATCCTAAAATTAACATCAGTTACGGGCAAAAAGAAAACAAAGACTATGTAGCTTTTGAACAAACGCAGTCTGACAAATTGTATTCGCTGCCGCTTCAGATAGCTGTTTACGCGGCCAATGAAAAGCCTGTTTTAATTCCATATACCCTTTCAGAAAAAACAGATACCTTCTTTTTTGCGCATGAGGGCAAAAAGCTGCATTATGAAGCCGATGCAGACAGGATAATGCTTTGGGATAAAAAGGAAACCAAAACGGCTGATCAATGGCTGGCACAATATAAACGCATGGGAAATTACATCAGCCGGAAGGAAGCCCTTACCGGAATGATGAGCCTTGATACCCTTGGTGAAAATACCCGTCAGTTAATGTTAACAGCGCTCAGTGATCCCTATCACGGCATCAGGGTAAGGGCACTTCGATATTTTTTGCAATACCCTGCGCAACTAAAAACAAGCGCTGACTGGGCTAAAGCAGAAGAAATTGCCGGAAGGGAAAAACATAAAGCCACCCTGGCTACCGCCCTCGATGTATTGTCTAAAAAAGAAGGCGATCAATATGTTTCTCTCTTTAAAAAAGCTACCACCGACAGCAGTTATACCGTGGCAGGTGCCGGGCTGGAAGCATTGATGCAAAAAGACCTTAATGCAGCCATGGAAATGAGCACCGAACTGAAAAAGGATGCAGAAGGCCGTTTACAACAATCGCTTACCATACTTGACATAGCATCGAAGCCCGAATCGGAAGCAGATAATGTCATTGCAGATTATAAAAAACTGCCCGGCATGGAAAGATTGTTTGCCACAAAAGGAATGATCTTTTATGCACAAAAAATAACTGACCCGGTTAAGTTTAAAAATGTGGTAGCGCCGGTAGTTGATCTCTATCGCCGTATTCCTCCGGGCATAGGCAATTATAAAAGCGACATGCTGATTCAAATGCAGGACCTGTTGCTTTTCAAAGAAAAACAATTGGCCAAAAACAGCGGTGATGAAAATCTTTCAGAACAAATTACATGGCTGAAAAATCAAATACAATAATACTGCCGGTATCGAATTATTGGCAGGCGCCGGTACAAGTGCTGCAAAGCGACTTTGATGTATTGGGGCATGTTAACAATGTAATGTACCTGCGCTATGTGCAGGAAGCAGCCACCCATCATTGGCAATCCATTGCAACGGAGGAACAATTGACGTCGTGCATCTGGGTAGTGGGAAGGCATGAAATTGATTACAGGCATTCTATTCTACCGGGTGATGAAGTTGTGGGGCTTACCTGGGTACATGAACCACAGGGTATGCGCTTTCCGCGATCAGTGTGGTTGGTTTCGCCCGCATTGGACAAAGTATATGCACAGGCTTATACCACCTGGCTTTTACTCAACCGCGAAACAGGCAGGCCCAAACGGATTGATGATCCATTGCTTGAGCGGTAAAATTACCTGACTATCACGAATGGCTTAGACTTCAATAAATAGCCTTGCCTTGCCTGAAGGATAAAATATCCGTCGGGCAGGTTGTTTAGTTTCAGGGTTACCTGCATGCGAACAGAAGCCGGTATCACCTGTTGCGATTGGACCATCCTGCCATCTGCAGTGGCTATGACAAGTTCCACCTTTTTGCCCGGCTCAAATCCTTCAAGCACAATGTTCAAATCATTCCTTGCAGGATTAGGCCAAAGCTGCAGGCCTGTTGCCACATTTTCCATGCTTTGGGCAGCCAATGGTTTTACAAGGAGTGCCGGTGAACAGTTTTCATCTTTCAGGCCATCACAATCATTATCGAAACCATCACACAATTCGGGTGCGCCGGGATGGCGGGCCGGGTTGTGGTCGTTGCAGTCGCCCGGCATCAATACATATCCGTTGGGCTGCACACAACTCAGCTTGGTCAGCGCGTCTCTGCCATACCCGTCGCCATCGGTATCACGATACCATGTTT
>JALOMX010000043.1 GCA_025455245.1 Chitinophagaceae bacterium | reverse complement strand
GCGCGATGTAAACTATCAGGGTTCATGGTACATGCGCAGGATGCAGGTTAATGATAAACGGAAGGCCATCGAAAGGCTTGCAAAACTCGCCGGTTGCTCAGCAGAGGAAATAGGAATCACCCGCAACACCACCGAATCGCTTGATACGGTCATCGCAGGATTTGATTGGAAACAGGGTGATGAAACCATTATGGCAGAACAGGATTATTTTTCCATGCTTGCCATGTTCAGACAGGTATCAAAACGTTATGGCGTAGTGAACAAAATGGTTTCTGTTCCCAATCATCCTGCCAATGATGAGGAGATTGTGGAGCTGTATGCCGGCGCCATTACACCCAAAACCCGGCTGCTGATGGTATGTCATATGGTTAACATCACCGGGCAGATACTTCCTATCCGAAAGATTTGTGATATGGCCCACAGCAGGGGCGTACAGGTATTGGTTGATGGTGCGCATGCTTTTGCACATATCCGTTTCTCCATCCCCGACCTTCATTGCGATTATTACGGGGCAAGCCTTCATAAGTGGCTGAGTGTACCGCTTGGTGCAGGGCTTTTGTACGTAAAAAAGGAACATATTCCCAACATCTGGCCGTTGCTTGCGCCGGGTGAAAAAAAACCGGATGATATCGGACGGCTCAACCACACCGGCACCCACCCTGTGCATACCACTTTGGCAATTCATAATGCAATTGACTTTTATGAAAAGCTTGGTCCTGAGCGCAAAGAAGCCCGGTTACGTTTTTTACAGCGTTACTGGACAGACAAAGTGCGCGATTTGCCGCATGTGGTTTTAAATACACCTTACGATCCTGCCCGTTCCTGCGCCATAGCCAATGTGGGTATCAAAGGCATGAATCCGCAGGACCTTGCAGATACCCTGCTGACAAAATATAAAATTTATACCGTAGCTATTAATGATGCAAATGTTCATGGCTGCAGGATTACTCCCAATGTTTATACCACTACAGCAGAACTTGATAAGTTTGTTCAGGCTTTGAAAGAGATCAGGTGAGTACAAAGAATTAAAGTTGTTTCCGATTACTCAAATCTACACACGATAAAAAAAGCGAAACTATGCGGGAAGGCAGCATCTTCGGGGTAATCGTAATTGGTGTGGGCTCCATGGGTTCCGCTGCCTGTTATTACCTGGCAGCCAGTGGGGCTAAGGTTTTGGGTATCGAACAATTTGACATCCCGAATGATAAGGGTTCACATGCAGGTCAAAGCCGTATTATTCGCAAAGCATACTTTGAACATCCCGATTATGTTCCCCTGTTGCAAAGGGCTTATGAAAACTGGAAACACCTTGAAGCAATCTCCGGTGAACAGGTATATTTCAAATCCGGATTGTTGTATGCAGGGCCAAAAGACCACTCCATCATGACCGGGGTACGGATTGCATCTGAAACTTACGGTATACGCATTGACGTAACCAATCCTTCAGCATGTGCAGCATCGAATCCTCATCTGGCAATCCCCTCTGATTACGATTGTCTCTTTGAGCCGGATGCCGGCTTTGTTACGCCGGAAAAATCAATCCGCTTATATGCTGATAAGGCAATTGAGTCGGGTGCCGAAATCATTACGGGTACCAAAGTGGAGTATTGGAAAGACAAAGGTGGCTTGTTTGAGGTATTTACCACTGCGGGCGTATTTTTTGCAGAAAAACTGGTCATCACCTCAGGGCCATGGACAACACAAGTCCTGCCTGCGCTTTCTGTTCCATTAAAGGTTACAAGGCAGGTGTTGGCATGGGTAATGCCTGCCTCCCGAACATGTTTCGCTGGGTAATTTTCCCTGCTGGATGATAGCTGTTGATGATCTTCCCGGATGCTTTTATGGTTTTCCTATGCTGCCATCCGGCAGGTTCAGCGGCCCCGAAGGTTTTAAACTTGCATGGCATTATCCGGGTAAAATATGCGATCCCGACTCCGTTGACCGTACTGATATGAAGGATGAAGAGGCGGTTTTGAAAGATTTTCTGCACAGGTTCTTTCCCGGACTTTATATTTCAACCAATTTGCTGAAAACCTGCCTGTACACCAATAGCCCCGATGAGCATTTTATTATTGATTTCCTTCCGGGTTTTGAGCAAAGGGTAGTGGTGGCTGCAGGCTTCAGCGGGCATGGTTTCAAATTTGCTTCGGCCTTCGGCGAAATCCTTTCAGAAATGGCGATTCATGGCAAAACGAACATGCCTGTTGGTTTTTTAGGCATTCAACGTTTTGCCTGATTTATCCGGCTTATAAAGACCGGAAATCCGTTTATAACGGTATCCACTCTTTTATTCATTTTCCTGTGGTATGTTGGCTGTGCTTAATTACCTTTATCGCTAATTGCTTGTAAAAACTTAAATTTTACCCCCATATGAAAATGTATCATAATGTTTTGCTTTTTGTCATGCAGTTTGGTTTTGTTTTTTCTGCATCGGCAATCGATACCAACGATACCCGCCTTTTATGGCAACCTGCAATCAGTAAAAATCATATTGCCTTTATTTACGCCGAAGACCTTTGGGTAGCCAATCGGGATGGTTCCAATCCCCGGCGGATAACCGTCAGCGAAGGGCAGGAGTCGAATCCGGTGTTTTCGCCCGATGGAAGTATGATTGCCTTTACCGGTCAGTATGATGGCAATTCAGATGTGTTTCTGGTGCCGGCAGCGGGAGGAGTACCCAAAAGGCTTACCTGGCACCCCGGCACAGACCTTGTACGCGATTTTTCTCCGGATGGTAAAAAGGTATTGTTCGCTTCTCCACGAAACAGTTTTACCACACGGTATTTGCAACTCTTTACGGTAGATGTTCAATCCGGCCGGGAAGAACAGCTTTCGATTCCCAACGCTTTCTGGGCTTCATTTAGTCCCGATGGAAGCAAAATTGCATACACACCTATTCCGGATGCTTTTGAGCAGTGGAAAAATTATCGGGGTGGCACGATGAGCCGGATATGGCTGTTCGACGTCAAGTCGGGTTCCGTTACTGAAGTGCCAAGGCCCAAAGGAGGATGCAATGATACACGACCGGTATGGGAAGGCAATCAGGTTTATTTCCGCAGCGACCGGGATGGTGAATTTAATCTGTATAGTTACGATCCTTCAACAAAAAGCATATCGCGTCTCAGTAACTATCGGGACTTTCCGGTGTCAAGCCTCGATGGCTCGGGTAATGATATCATTTTTTCGCAGGCAGGTTATTTGTTTGTGTACAATAATCAGACAAAATCTTCCAGTCGCTTAAAGGTGGGCATCGCAGCCGACCTGCTTGATCATCGTGCACGTTTTGTAAAAGGCGATGAATATATACGCAGTGGCCATATCTCACCTTCAGGCGCACGTGTCGTGGTTGACTTCCGCGGCGAAATCATCACGATTCCCGGGCAAAAGGGCGATCCCATCAATTTGACCAATACACCCGGTGTTCATGAAAAGTTTCCTGCATGGTCACCCGATGGTAAGTCGATTGCTTACTTCAGCGATGCCAATGGGGAATACGCATTGCATATTAAAAACCAGGATGGCAGCGGCGATGCCCGGCCCATCCCGCTTACAGGGTCCGGATTTTATGCTTTCATCAATTGGTCGCCCGATAGTAAAAAACTTTGCTTTGTAGATAACGGTCGTCGGCTTTATGTAATGGATGTTGCTTCAGGTAAACAAACCACTATAGCCGAAGATGTGCATTATGTACCGGGGCCCTTCCGGCAATTGTTTGGCAGTTGGTCGGCCGATGGTAATTTTATATCCTATACCATCATCACTTCTACCAACTTTGAGCAGGCATTCATTTATGCTGTTTCAGAAAATAAGTCCTATCCGGTCAGTGACGGGCTGAGTAATGTTACAGAACCTCGTTTTGATCCTTCAGGGAAATACCTGTACATGCTGGCAAGCACCGATGCAGGACCTGTGGTCAACTGGTTCGATCAATCCAATCAGGATATGACATCCACCAACACTATTTACCTGGTTACCCTTCAAAATAGTGTGAAGTCACCGCTGGCAAAAGAAAATGACATGGAGGAAGTAAAGGAGGCTTCTGCAGAAAAGCCTGCGTCAAAGCCTGATACCGCCAAACCTGCAACTGCAACCAAACCCTCCATGAAAATTGATTGGGATGGACTGGAAACGCGAATCATTCCTTTGCCCATTGCAAGGGGCCGTTATCGTTCACTTGCCATTCCCAAGGAAGGTGAATTGTATTACATAGCCGCAACTCCATTCAACAGCGGGCCTGCTATGTTGCACAATTACAGTTTGAAGAAAAGAAAGGAGGAACCCATAATGCCTGCCGATGGGTTTATGATAGCTTCAAAAGGCGAAAAACTATTTTTTCAATCAAGGGGTAAATGGGGCATCGTTTCTACAGGCCAAAAGCCCGGACCTGATGCCATGTTGAACACGGCCAATGTTCAGGTAAAGATCAACCCGCAGGAAGAGTGGGGAAATATATTTCATGAAGCATGGCGGGTAAACCGGGATTATTTTTATGACCCCAATATGCACGGCGCCGACTGGAATGCCATGAAGAAAAAATATGAAGTATTTCTGCCCGATATAGCGAGCCATGGGGACCTTTACCGGGTAATGCAATGGATGTTCAGCGAATTGGCAGTTGGTCATCATAGGTTTTCAGGAACCGGAGACCGAAGGGTGAATCCTGAATTTATCCCGGGCGGATTGTTGGGTGCGGATTATGAAATCAGTAACAACCGTTATCGCATTAAAAAGATTTATGGGGGCTTGAACTGGACGCCTGATTTGCGCTCGCCGCTAACAGAACCCGGTGTGGATGTTAAGGTGGGTGATTATATCATAGCCGTGAACGGAACTAATGTAACCTCTGATCAGAACTTCTATAGCTTTTTCGAAAATACCTCCGGTAAGAATGTGGAGTTGAAAGTATCGGCTTCTTCTGATGGTTCCAATGCACGTGTCGTCAAGGTGGTACCCGTTGCCAGTGAGTCCGGATTAAGAAACCGTGATTGGGTTGAGGGAAACATGAAAAAGGTGCATGAAGCTACCAACGGACAAGTGGCCTATGTGTACGTACCTAATACAACTACACTTGGCCATGAGTATTTTAAGCGATACTTTTTTCCGCAGGCCAATAAAAAAGCAATCATTGTAGATGAGCGGTTTAATGGTGGCGGGCAGTTGGCCGATTATTACATTGATATTTTAAAACGGCCTGAACAATCTTATTGGAACTATCGTCATGGAAAAGATCAGAAAGCGCCCAATGCTTCCATACAAGGGCCAAAGGTTATGCTGATTGATGAAACAGCCGGTTCAGGCGGAGATTATCTGCCTTATCTCTTCCGCAAATTTAAGCTTGGGACACTGGTAGGAAAAACAACCTGGGGTGGTCTTGTTGGCATTCTCGGTTTCCCAGAATTTATAGATGGCGGTAGTGTAACAGCCCCCAATCTTGCCTTTTATGATGAAAACGGATTTGGTATAGAGAATGTTGGAACTCCTCCAGATATTGAGGTAGAGCAATGGCCTTCCGAAGTAATTAAAGGCAAAGACCCTCAATTGGAAAAAGCCATTGAAATCATTAAAGAACAATTGAAGGCTAATCCGCCTAAGGAAGTAAAAACACCTGATTATCCTGTAAGGGTCAAAAAATAGCAGATAATTTTCTACCATAAAATTTGTGCAGTTGCATAGAAACATTATAGATTTTTTTATGATAAATATCCGAAACCTGTGTTGTCTTTTGGTGTTGGTAGTTCTGTTTGCCTGTAATAGCGGTAATGTTTCGGGGCAGAATAAGTCACCTAAAGGTGGAGAGCCTGTTGAAACGGAAAAGCCAAATACAGATTATAAACCTGCGTTCAAGGGACAAACACGTATAGGCAGTGTTTCTACATCTACTCCCTACGTGGTTGAAAAACTTGCAGAAGGACTTGAACGACCATGGGCTGTAGTACCAATGCCCGATGGGCGGTTGTTGATAACACATATAAAGGGCTATATGACCATTTTTTCCGGAGAAAATAATTCTTCCAAAAAAATTGAAGGGTTTCCCCCTGTTGTGGCAAGGGGGCAGGGAGGAATGCTCGATGTGTCACTGGATCCTTTGTTTGAGCAAAACCGGATGATCTATTGGTCTTATTCGGAAAAGTATGGTAACGGCAATCTGACAGCCGTTGCCAAAGGAAAAATCTCAACCGATGAAACAAAGATTGAAAACCCGACAGTGATTTTCAGGGCCACCCCTGAACTTAACAGCAGCTTGCACTTCGGCTCACGCATTGTGTTTGATAAAGACGGGCACATGTTTGTAAGCACGGGCGAGCGATCAAACCCTGAAGGACGAAAGCAGGCACAATGGCTTAATTCAGGTCTCGGAAAAATTTTCAAGATCACTACCGATGGCAAACCCGCACCGGGCAATCCTTTTATCAATACGGCAGATGCTTTGCCCGAAATTTACTGCTACGGCAATCGTAATGTACAGAGTCTTGATATCCACCCTGAAACAGGTGATTTGTGGGAGGCCGAGTTTGGGCCTCGCGGCGGGGATGAGCTGAATTTGATCAAGCCCGGAAAAAATTATGGTTGGCCTGTGATAACTTATGGACTTGAGTACAGCGGGTTTAAAATCGGGGATGGAATTCAGCAGAAGGAGGGTATGGAACAACCTGTTTATTATTGGGATCCTGTGTTATCGCCGAGCGGAATGGCCTTTTATAAAGGAGATGAAATTCCGGAATGGAAAAACAACTTATTCATCGGGGGTTTAAGCAGCATGCATATAGCAAGGCTTGTCATAAAAGACAATAAAGTAGTAGGTGAGGAGCGTCTTTTATCTGATAAACAGGACCGTTTCAGGGATGTTGCCTATCTGAATGGGGCACTTTATACGGTTACCGATGGAGGGAAGCTTTACCGTATCCGTAAAAAATAGCGATCATATTGGCCGGTTATTTGGGTATGGTTATCTTTATTGGCCTGTATATGACATAAACTAATGATGCGGTTTCTTTTATGGTTTTTTTTCGGTATGTGTTGGGCAAATGTCTTTGCTCAAACTGCTCCTGCAATTCATGCCCTTGTTATTGGTATTTCAAAATACCAGGATAATGGTATCAGGTCTTTGCAATTTGCAGCCGATGATGCGGTTAAGTTTGTGGAGTTCTTAAAGTCTCCTGCAGGTGGAAATGTTCCTTCAGAGAATATTAAGCTGCTTTTGAATGAAAGGGCCACGACTGCAGAAATCGATTTGGCCCTTGATCAGTTGTTTTCAAGGGTGCAGAAGAATGACCGTGTGTACTTTTATTTTGCCGGCCACGGCGATATGGAAACCAAAACCTTTGCCAACCTCGGCTTTCTTTTAGCGTATAATACCCCAAGATTTAACTATACACGAAATGCCATCAGGATAGAAGATATTAACCTGTTTGTTACTACCCTTTCTACAAAAAAAGATGCAGAAGTAATAGTGATTACAGATGCCTGTCATTCAGGAAAACTTGCAGGTGATCGATTCAATGGCCGCAGGGTAGTGGGTGAAGCACTGCGAAGGGTTGAGCAAAACGAAGTACGGCTTGCATCCTGCGAACCGGATCAGTTAAGCAACGAGAGCGAATCCTGGGGCGGTGGACGCGGTGTTTTTTCTTATTACCTGATAAAAGGTCTTGAAGGTGAAGCATCAAGGGATAGCAGCAAGGAGGTTACCGTTGGTGAGATAAAGGACTATCTTGAAAAGTCACTCATCAACGATCAGTTTCTCAAAATGCAGAATATTAATCAGTCCCCGGTAATTTTGGGTAATAAGGCTATCAGACTTTCAAATCCTGTACAAATCCCTTTTGGGTCCGCAAGCACGAGACAAGAAGCTTCGGCAGAACCGGCATCGGTTTTTGAAGAACAATTACGAAAACTTAACCTGGAAAAGCTGATCGATTTTTCCAAAGTGGATACACAGGATATGTCAAAAATGCGGGCAAGAATCTTTGAAACCATATTGGGGAACAATATGATGTTTCAGGAAACGTATGAACCAATCGACAGATTCTACAGAATGACACAGCGAAATGCTTCTTTTGCAAGAATGGCCGATGAGTCAATTGCTTCGGTACTTCACGAAAAGGGACAGGAGGTGATTAACGATTACCTGAACGGGGACCTTGCAGAACTGGAGAAAAGAAATTATTACAACATAAAGAATGGGGAATATGATCGCTACGTCAACATGTACCGCGTTGCATTAATGTTATTGCAGCCACAGGGAAGGCTTTATCAACGGGTATTGGTTACGTCAAAATATTTTGAAGGGTTGCTGTACAGGTTAAAAATGCCATTGTATGCAGACAACAAACCGCTTGCCGACACTGCTATGAGCATCATGTATGAGGCTCTTGCGCTTGAAAAGCAGGCAGCCTATATTTATAATGAATTGGCTAATCTGCATGCAATAAAGGGGAAGGTTGATTCTGCATTATTCTACTACAATAAGGCCATTGATTTTGCTCCATCATGGGCTGTCCCCCTGGCAAATATGGTGGGGCTTTACAATAGCCTGGGAAACCTGAAGTTGGCGCGGCAAATGGCAGATAAGGCGAGGGCGCTCCAACCCGGTCTTGTAAGCCTGATGATGCAGGAAGGGGTTACAGAAGAAATTTCGGGCAATTGGTTAAGGGCTGAAGAAATGCAACTTCGTAGTTTGCAGTCAAGTAAAATGCATTATTTTCCGTATGAGCGTCTTGGTTTTATTTATGCTGCAACGGCACGTTTTGCCCTGGCCGATTCTTTTTTTTATCAGGCTGAGAGGACACGTGAAGGTTATTATCTTCCTCCGGCAGGTAACCCGATTTCAGCAATAGAGTTTACACCACCTCAATTATTGAAAAGTACGGGGCCTTGTTTTTTAGGGCAGGATTTAACTGCTGATTCCGATATTTATTTGCTTGCCATTGGTGGTATTGAATTTCTCGAACAAAAAAATATTGAAATGGCCGGTTCACTTTTTGAATGGGCCTATCAAAAAGCTCCCGATAATTTCATTGTATTATATCATTATGCGAGATTCCTTTTTGCGTCTGACCGGATTGGGGAGGCAGAGGTTTTATTCTCAAAATCACAGGAATTTAGGTTTGGAGAGAATATCTGGGATGTGATCGGTCATCGAAATTTACCGGTAATACCGGAAATGGATAGCATTTGTCTTAAATTATTATATGAACGATTGTTTTTTCCTATAAGTCATCTGCATTTCTACCTGGGAAGGATTTTCGAAACATTAGGATATTTTGAACGGGCAGAAGCCGAATATCAGCGTATTTATTCCGGCAGTGGAATTAATCAGAAAATTATCGGAGTGAATTTGCTGGCTTCATTGTATAAGAAAACCGGTCAGTTTTATTCTTTAGAAAAACTCTGGCAACAATATCCAAAAATCATTCAGTCATCAGGACATGAGATTGATCCGCTGAATGAAAACTTTCTGATTTTCTATAATTTTTCCATATCGGGTGTCGACCTCCGTAACTTTTATCTTGATATGGTAAACATATTTCCAAATTCTTTCTATTGGCATAGCCGGCTGGCAGATCATTTAAATGAAAGAATAACTAATATGTCCGGTAGTGTTTTCAACCCGTCAGATTTTACAGAAAATGCGCATGAAGGATATTCAGAGAAAACCATAAATAATTATAAGGCCGGGATGCAAGGGCTGCTCTCGGATATATTGTCAAAATTCCCTGTGGAAAGAGATCAGATAAAATTTAACCTGCCACTTTCTGCGCCTTTACGGGTAACTATTGAAGCACACCAAAAGGCTTTAAGTCTTGCAGTAAACAATGAGGATATTTACAGGTACCACTTGCAATTGGCTTCCATTTATTTGCTAATCCGGAATTATCATGCTGCCGCATCATTGTTTGCACGCGCCACGAGTTTTCAGCCGGGAACAATGAATGCCGGATTAAAGCCGCTACTGCTTTTCATCAGGGTTTATATTATACGGATTGTTTCGCGCAATTGGATACCCTTTTTTCAAATAATGCCTTATTGGGAAAGGATCATTTGTTGTTTGCTGAAATGACTGTTCATAAACAGGAGCATGAAAAAGCCCTCAGTCTGCTTAGTTCAAAAGAAGCCATCTTTTCCAATCAAAATGAGCTGTTGCTTTTACTTAAAGGCAGGAGCTATTTCATGTCTAAGAATGAAAAAGCTTATACATACTTTAAGGATAGCTTAAAGGAAGTTATGAGTGATAAAGAAAGGTATTATGCACTGGCTGTCATCCATGCAAATACAGGGAAAACGAAGGATGCGTTTATGTGGTTGGAAAAAAGCGTAAAGGCCGGATTCAATTATTCCCGTTTATTAAAGTATGATCCGGCATGGGCTGCCTTGCGTAAGGATCCGAAATGGAAGAGTATAACTGCTGAAATTAAACCCTTCCCCTACAAAATAAATTAAGCCCTTAATCAGGTATTTTTATATCCAATGTGAAAGTAGGTGTTTGTTTGCAACGGACTTTAACGGGGGGCGTTCCCTCGTCACAACGGGTCCATGCATATACTTTTTTTGAAGCTTGTGTTCCTGCCCTTCTGCAAATATTTTCCCATGAGACACCCTTTCCAAACCTGCTGAGGCTTTGGTTTAAATAAAACAGCCATTCCGATGTGTAATATCCGCCAATGGTGGGATTGCCTACTGATTTTTCCCCAATACTGGAGGAGCCTAATTGAATGATCCCTTTGGGCTCCATAAATAGTTTTATAAAGTTGTGGGTAGCCACGACACTCCCGAGGCTTCTTGTGCCCATATATGACCTGCCCTTTACCCTCGGGAGAGGAAAAATGGTATTGCAACAATCATTAATGATAAACGTTAATCGGGCTTTCTCTCTTTTGTTTTCCAGCATTTTCCGGATGTCGGCTACTGCAAAACTCTCATCGTAAAGTGTAGCTTCTGTCCATTTATTTGAAACAATCATTCTCGGATAATCATTTTTATCAATAGGTAACCGATAGCCGTGTCCTGAAAAATAAAAAATGACAATATCATCCGGATCGGGTTTTAAAAATTGTGTCAGTGCCTGGGTTAATGCTTTCTTATTAAAGTTTTTTCCCATGATATACCTTATTTTCGGATCCGGCAAATCCATGTCTGCAGCTATGTTTTTAAACATTTCAGTCATATTCAGCATGTCTTGTTTGCTCGCTTTTCCTACGGAAGGATCGAGGGTGTCAACAGCAATGATCATCCATATCCTTGTTTTTAGTTCCTGACTGCTCAGGCTCCTTGTGGCAATGCTTTCCTCCTGCATGTTCTCAACAAGGGTTTTGAAATACCTTGATCCGCTGAAATAGAACGTCCTTACAAGTCCGAGATCTATATCAAAAAGGTTGAATGTTTTAGCTTCAATGAGTTTTGCTTCCACCCAATTGTTTTCAACTAAACAATAAACTTTACTGAGATAATGGGAGGAAAATGTTCCCTCAGGGCTTTCTGAAAACTCAAATTTTGACATGAAAGATGGTTCTGCATCCGGCAAGCCGGTAATTTCAATCAGGCTGTCTTCCGGCATGAATAGTAATTTTTCAAATCCATTATCTGAAAAAGCTGAATCAAACAGGGTTCCTTCAAATCGTGGTTTTTCTGACTGACCGGGTATAAAAGGCTGCACGCGCACTTCATGGGCAGTGGTGTCTTCCTGTACGGTTATAAAGGCTTCATAGGTTTTGGGAGCTGATCCTGTGATCTCAAACTTGCAATAGAAAAAGTTTTGGGCATGTAAAGGATTGCTTACGGAAAAGCATGTGACAAATCCTGAAAATAACAAAAGCAGCAAAGGCCTCATAAATTTTTGATTTGGGAGTTCCTGTATCATCAGGGGATTGATATAGCTACAGTAATAAACATTTGTACATAAACAAAACCTGCCGTTTTTGCCGGCAGGTTTTGTATTCGATCGATAATTACTGTGGCGTTTCGCTGCCCCCCTGTTCTTTCGGAGTGCGGTTTCCAACGGGATCTTTAGGTACCCCTGTCGAGTCAACAACCGTTGTGTCAATTACGGTCGTGTCAGCCGGTGCTGCAGGAACTTCAACCTCTTCGGTTTCGGTTGCTTCGCTTTGAGTGCTGTCGCCACAAGCCCATAATAACACAAGAGATAGTCCAAGAATAAACGTAAACTTGGGTACAATGCTTTTCACAAAAGACAGTTTCATAGGATGAATTTTTGATAAAAATACTTGGATTATATTAATTTTAAACAATGAAAGAAAAATTATCCTGATTATCATAGAAAAAATCATTCAGGATAGATTACCAAAAATGCGGATTTGTGGGATATTTTAACCTTAAGAAAAAATTTCAAGTTGATCTGAATAAGCCTTTATTAGCAGCAGCATTGTTATTATTTCACTCTTGTTGGTTCATGGATGCAATAGGTCAATCAGGCCTGCAGCAATCCATAGCCGGTCTCAATGCTTCTTATGCTGATAAACCAAAGTCTGATACAGCTTACATCAACGGCTTACATAAAATTTCCGATGAATTTATTAATCAGCATCCTGATTCCCTGATTCCTGTTTTAAAAAACAGCCATGCATTAAGTGTTCAGGCTGATTATCAGTATGGGCAAATGAAGTCCTATACATTAACGGGTTATGCATATGATAACCTGCGCATTTATGATTCGGCCATTATTTATTATAATAAAGCCTTAGCCCTTGCCAATAAACTGTCCGATCGGAAAATGACCGCTACCATCCTGAATTACCTCGGATTGGTTTATACAAGCAAGGGTAACTACCCCGAAGCCATTTTTAATTTTCTGGAAGCATTGAAAATTGCAGAGCGTGATGACGACAAGAGCAGAATAGCTTCGGTTTATAACAACCTCGGCAACCTTTACTATTATCAGCGCAAGTATGATGTTGCGCTCGAAACCTATATCAAGACGCTTGAAATTTTTAAAGAACTTAAGGATACATTGTCCGTTTGTATTGCCGGGTTGAATATCGGAGCGGTTTACAGGGAACAGAAGGAGTACCGTAAAGCAATGACCTATCTGAATGAGGCATTATTACTCGGCGAGGGTCTGAATTATCCCGAAATTAATTATGCAGCCAAAATAGAACTTGCCCAATCCTATTCGGGTATTGACAGCCTGAGTGCCGCAATTGAACTTTTCAGTGAAATCATTGAAAAAACCAATCGTAACAATGATGCCTTATATGCTGCTCAGGCTTACTTAGGCAAAGCAACCGTTTTGCATAAATTAGGCCAATACAAATCTGCCTTACCCCTTGCAGATTCGGGGTTGAATAAGGCGAAAGGAATTGGACAGAAAAAGCATATAAAAGAAGGACATGAACTGTTGGCCAAAATTTATGAAGCATTGGGAAATCCTTCTATGGCTTTGATGAATTATAAGCAGTTTAAATTGTATGCTGATAGCCTTAGTAATATTGAAAGTGAACGGGCTGTAGCAAACATGGAGGCTGAATATACATATTCAAAAAAAGAACTGCAGTTTCAGCGGAAATCTTTGCAGCAAAAGTGGTTGATATTTTCAGCTTTTGCCGGAATCTTTTCCTTAAGTATTATTTTATTTTTTATAAACAGGAACAGACGTTTAGCCAATAAAGCTAACCACACACTTCAACTCAAGAATACAGAGATAGAAAACCAAAAGAAGCAACTTGAAAATGCACTATATAATTTAAAAGAAACTCAGGAACAGTTGATTCAGGCAGAAAAAATGGCTTCCCTTGGAGAAATAACCGCCGGAATTGCTCATGAAATTCAGAATCCTTTAAATTTCATTAATAATTTTTCTGATGTTTCCCGCGAAATGCTTGACGAAATGATCGATGAATTAAATAAGGGCAACACAAGTGAAGTTGTTGCCATTATTGAAGATATTAAAGGAAATCTCAAAAAGATAGAAAACCATGGAAAAAGGGCTGATGGTATTGTGAAAAGTATGCTTTACCATAGCCGAACAGCTATTGGCAAAAGGGAGGTGATAAACATCAATGAGTTATGCGAAGAGTATGTAAACCTGACCTATCATGGTATGAGGGCAAAGGATAAAACCTTTAATGCAAAAATTGAAAAGCATTTTGCAACGGGCCCTGCTTTGGTCGAAGTAATTCCGCAGGATATCGGAAGGGTGATGCTCAATATTTTGAATAACGCATTTTTTGCCGTGAACCAGAGAAAAATGCAGGAGGGAAATGATTACCAACCTACGGTTAAGATCAGTACTGAATGCAAAGACAAAAGAATTAAAATCGTAATTGAAGACAATGGAACCGGTATTCCCGAAGAAATCAGGACAAAAATCTTTCAGCCATTTTTTACCACAAAACCAACCGGTTCCGGAACAGGGCTTGGTCTTTCCATTGCATACGATATTATTACCAAGGTGCACGAGGGAAAGATTGATATTGAAACAGAACCCAATTCCTTCACAAGATTTATTCTGACCCTACCGGAGGCCGGGGTGATGGGTTAATGCCTATATTTGAATAATAACACATACACACAAAACATGGGATTTCTGATATCCATATTTCTTTCTTACAGAATGAGGCAGTTTCTGGCATTGGAGCCGGAAAAACATGGTAAATGGGATGAATTGCTGAAACGCATTTTGATTATTTCTGCTGTTTTGCTGGCAATTGCATCCGGTTTAAATAAACATGTACCTATGTTCCTTGCGGGATATGGTATTTTATTCTGGCTTTGTTGGAATATTTACAAACTGCCGGAGTTTTCAGGAATCCGTTCGCTCATGTTTTCCATTGCCCCCCTTGGGGCTGTTACCTTTTTGGATGACACCTTCAGCTTCTTTCTGCCATCATTTTATGATGAATATGATTATTTCATCCAGATTGGTATAATTGGTGGTTGGGTATGGTTTATTGCAACTTTCATCTCATTTCAGAAGCAACATAAGGCGCTGAAAACAGAAAGGGAGTTGCGGCAGAAAGAATCAAAAGAAGCTCAGTTGATAGCTGCCCGTAAAGCGGTACTTGAGTTATTGGTTCAGGAGCGTACCTCAGAACTTAAAGATCAAAACGAAAAACTTCAGCAGGCACTGAATGATTTAAGTGCAGCCCAAACCCAATTAATCCATTCCGAAAAAATGGCATCGCTTGGTGAATTGACTGCCGGCATCGCCCACGAAATTCAGAATCCTTTAAACTTTATTAATAACTTTTCGGAACTGAACGCTGAACTCGCAGATGAACTGAAGCATGCGCTTGATAATGGCGATACCGAAGAAGCCTATGCTATCATAAACGATATAAAAAACAATCAGCAAAAGGTTGTTCATCATGGTAAAAGGGCCGACAGTATTGTAAAAAGCATGTTGCAGCATAGCCGTGGTTCGGGCAGTACAAAAGAACAAATTAACCTGAATGACCTTGCAGACGAATGCATAAGGCTCAGTTTTCATGGTATGAGGGCTAAGGAAAAGTCATTCAATGCAAAAATGGAAACGCACTTTTCCGATGAAGTCGGACAGGTTGAAGCAGTTCCGGGCGATGTAAGCCGTGTTCTTTTGAACATTTGCACCAATGCTTTTTATGCCGTTATGCAAAAATCAAAAAAGCAGATTGACGGATATTCCCCGGTGGTGGTTTTGGAAACAGGTGTATCAAACGATAAAGTATGGGTAAAAATCAAGGATAACGGAGATGGGATCCCACCCGAAGCCCTTGATAAAATTTTTCAGCCTTTTTTCACAACCAAACCAACAGGCGAAGGCACCGGACTCGGGCTGTCCATGAGCTATGACATCATTAAAAAAGGACATAACGGTGATATAAGGGTAGAGTCAGTTCCGGGAATGGGAGCAAGTTTTATAATTGAATTGCCTAAAAAATAAAACAACCTAAAATTGCAGCATAATGAAGCATATTCTGGTAGTAGACGATGAAGTCGATGTTCAGGTATTGTTTGAGCAGCGTTTTCGCAAAGAAATAAGAAACGGTGAGATAGCTTTTTCATTTGCATTTAATGCAGATGACGCAATTGCATTTTTAATTCATAATGTAAGATCAATTTCGCTCATATTATCAGATATTAATATGCCCGGAAAATCGGGTCTTGACTTGTTGGCAAGGGTGAAGAAGGAATTTACCAATCCCCCACCTGTAATGGTCATGATAACGGCTTATGGCGATGATACCAATTATCAGCAGGCCAAAAGCTTGGGTGCCGATGATTTTTTTACCAAGCCGGTTGATTTTATTAAACTCAAGGAACGCATAAACAATTTTTAGTATGGCAAAAATTTTAGTAGCCGATGATGAAGCTGATCTTGAGGTTTTGATCAAACAAAAATTCAGGCGGCAAATACGCGAAGCACAGTTTGAGTTTTTATTTGCATTGAATGGCCTCGAGGCCCTTGAAAGGCTCAAGCAAAACCCCGATATTGATATGGTGCTTACCGATATTAATATGCCTGAAATGGATGGCCTGACCTTGTTGCAAAAAATTCATGAAGTGAATCCGATTTTGCAGGCAGTTATTGTATCGGCTTATGGTGATATGGACAATATCCGTACGGCCATGAACAGGGGCGCTTTCGATTTTATAACTAAGCCGGTTAACTTCGAAGACCTTGAAATAACCATGAATAAAACCCTTGAGCATGTTAAACAATTACGCACTACACTGCAGGCTATCAAGGAGAATAACATCCTGAAAATGTATGTGGATGAAAATGTGCTTCGCTTCATGAACCGCGAGGAATTTGGGTCCAATCTTGTAAAAAGTGAAACCATTGAGGCAACAGCCGTTTTTATTGATATATGCGGTTTTACATCTATAAGTGAAACCCGTCCTGCCGATGAAGTTGTGAACCTGCTAAATACCATTTTCGATATTATTGTCAAGGAAATTATTTTACAGGACGGGCAGATTGATAAGTTTATCGGTGATGCGGTTTTAGCGGTTTTCAAAGGTGAGTATAGCCTTGATCGGGCCATTGAAGCATGCCTTAGCGTTCGTTCGAAGGTTGATAAAATGGACCTTCAGGTAAATGATTATAAGGTGAAAGTTAGCATTGGCATAAACTTCGGGGAAATGGTCAGCGGAAATATCGGGTCTGTTAATCTGAAGCGCCTTGACTACACGGTCATTGGTGATGCCGTTAATGTTGCGCAACGTCTTCAGGATATTGCGGCCCCGGGACAAGTTCTCATTACTCAGGATTGTTTCCTGAAGATTAAGGAAGCATTCAATTGCCAACCGATCGGCGAACGTCAGCTCAAAAACAAAGCATTGCCCGTAATGGTTTTTGAAGTGCTTGAATAATGCCAGAATTTTTAATTCCTAAGGTTCAATTAAAAGTTCGGCTCAAGATTATGTTTGCTGTAGAAGTCGATGATATATGATACCACATCCTCCGGCTTGTCAAGGATGACAAACAGGTCAAGATCGGCCGGAGAGATATTGTTTTCCTTTTCGAGCAAGGTATTCTTAATCCAATCTACAAGGCCCGACCAAAAAGCTGTGCCTACCAAAACCATGGGGATGCGGTTCACCTTAAAAGTTTGAACAAGGGTTATTACTTCAAAAAACTCATCCATGGTTCCAAATCCGCCCGGCATCATAATAAAACCCTGAGCGTACTTTACAAACATTACTTTTCTGACAAAAAAGTAATCGAAGTGCAGGTTCTTATCACGGTCAATATAGGGGTTAGCATGTTGTTCATGAGGAAGGTCTATGTTTAAGCCTACTGATTTACCTCCGCCAAGTTGTGCACCTTTATTGGCTGCTTCCATTATACCCGGTCCACCACCACTGATTACCCCAAATCCTTGTTTTGCCAATTGCCTCGCAATCTCAACAGTGAGTTCATAGTAAGGATGCCCCGGATTTTTTCTTGCGCTTCCAAATATGCTGATACACGGTCCGATGCGTGACAGGGCTTCAAACCATTGCCGATCGTCACTCTCGGCCGGCAGGACCGAAGGCATCAGCTGAACGCCCAGCTTGTGCGCCTCGCCGCGCCACCAGCAGAACTGCATCCTCAGCAGCGTTGAGGCCTCGACGTCGAACCGCCAGCCGATGGGCAGCTCGCATTCGAAGAGGCCGAGAGCTTCACGATATCGC
>JALOMX010000042.1 GCA_025455245.1 Chitinophagaceae bacterium | reverse complement strand
CAGCCTTACATGTTTCATTTCGCGGCTAAGTTTCAGCCATTCATCCGCATCAACTTCAAATTCACTGGGTGTAACAACCCTGGCCAATTTTTTGGCCTTCAGAAATTCACGGGGAGGAATTTGAAACAGCCACTGCGGATAAAAAATGCCGCCCTTTTCATTAATAAACGGCAGGTTGTTCAGATAAAGAATAAATATCCGGCCCTGAAATTCTGAAAGCTGACTGATTAGCCAATAATAACCCGACACATCATGTTTGTTTTGTGCAGCCCATATCCAAACCTTTTCAGCCGGATCAGATTCCAGATTTTTGAGAATCTGATGTACCGTTTTTTTATCATCTACCATATCCATAATGGCGTCCGCTTCATCCAGGGTATTCGCTACCACAACTGCCCTCCACCAATCGCGGCGGGTTTGCCATCCTTCCGGTGTATTCAATTGCATAATCGGTCCCACTGCATAGTCATCCCGAATAATAAAAATCTCTCCCGATAATGTTTCATCGAGAGCCTGTGCAGCTTTTAATACATCAATATCGGATTGGTTAAATACAATATGTATCATAACACTGATTGTTAAGTTAGGCCTGCATAGGCTTTAATAAATAATAAGCACAGGTGGTAAAAAAATTTCGCAACCAAGGAATGGACCTGAGAATAGGCAATTGCCTGCGTGCCCGAAATCCAAATTTGTTTTCATACACGGGGTTCACCAACCACAACTGCTTTTTCACCGTTTGATAACCTGTGTCTTTTGCAATCTTTTCAAATCTTTCAATGGAAATTCCGGTATCCCTTATTTCCATGAGGACTTCAACAGGCTCATTATTTTTTTCTAAAATCCTTTTATACCACGACCGGGGCAACAAATGATACCAGGGCATTTTGCTCGTCAATGTTCCCCGGCAAATTTGTTGATGTCCTCCGTACGGCATTTGCCATGGGGGAAAACCAAAAAAGATCATGCCTCTTTCATTAAGCATTTCTTTCATACGCCTGAAAAGCTTTGGCTGATCATGAATATGCTCTATTACATCCTTGAGGATAATGAGATCGAATTTTCCACCAAGGTCGTTTTCAATATCGGCATCATAAATATCTTTGGAAAGCATCACAAGCTTTTCGCTGCTGATATAAGAATCTAATTTCTGTTTGGTAAACTCAACCAGATTGGGATCAAGTTCTACCCCAACAACTGAACAACCAAGCGTAAGAAATGCAGAAATATTGCCACCATCGCCACTGCCGATTTCAAGCACCCGCGAACCGGGCCCAATAATCATTTCCTTTTGTATAAAGGGTATAATATGCTCAATAGCGTTGCGATGCAGCAACTCATGGTAAGCATGTCGGTTTGTATGAAATTCAAACATAATGTATTAATTCAGCACCTCTAATTTATCAAGATCTACCCGAAGGTTGTCAATGATAAACTCTTGTCTTTGCTGTGTGTTTTTGCCCATATAATATTCAAGCAGTTGCTGAATATGATCCCCCATTTCCAGCAAAACAGGCTGAAGCCTGATATCTGCCCCGATAAACTGTCCGAATTCATTCGGTGAAATTTCTCCCAAACCCTTGAAGCGTGTGATCTCCGGATTTTTACCAAGCTTTTGCATGGCTGCCTGTTTTTCCTGCTCGTTGTAGCAATAAATGGTTTCCTGCTTATTGCGAACCCTGAACAAGGGGGTTTCAAGAATATACAAATGTCCCTTCTTTACAAGGTCGGGGAAGAACTGAAGGAAAAAGGTCATCATAAGCAAGCGGATGTGCATACCATCCACATCGGCATCGGTGGCAAGAATAATCCTGTTGTAACGCAACCCTTCAAGACCGTCTTCAATATTCAGGGCATGTTGCAACAGGTTGAATTCTTCATTTTCGTAAACCATTTTTTTGGTTTGCCCGTAGCAGTTCAAAGGCTTACCGCGCAAACTGAAAACGGCCTGCGTATCTACATCGCGCGCCTTGGTAATACTACCGCTTGCACTGTCCCCTTCCGTAATGAAAAGGGTGGTATTGTTTTTCTTTTCCAGGAATTGTTCCTTGTTTTTTGCCGGAGGCTCATCATCGAAATGGATATTACAATCCCTTAATTTCTTGTTGTTGAGTGCAGCTTTTTTGGCCCTTTCGTTGGCAATTTTTTTAATGCCCTGAAGTTCCTTTCTTTCCCGTTCGCTTTGTTCGATCCGCTTTTTAAGTGCATCGGCAACCGAAGGGTTTTTGTGTAAATAATTATCAAGTTCCTTTCCCAGGAAATCAAGCATAAAATTCCGCATGCTTGGCCCATCGGGGGCTACATTGTTACTGCCGAGTTTGGTTTTGGTCTGACTTTCAAAAACAGGCTCCTGAACCCGTACACTGATGGCAGCTACAATGGATTGCCTGATGTCGGTAGTATCGTAGTCCTTTTTGTAAAAATCCCGGATCACCTTCACATAGGCCTCCCTAAAAGCCTGCTGATGCGTACCGCCTTGTGTGGTAAATTGTCCGTTTACAAATGAATAAAGGTCTTCGCCATAATCGTTGTTGTGGCTTAGTGCAATTTCGATATCCTCGCCCTTGAGGTGGATAATGGGATACCTTAATTCATCCGCATTTGTTTTCCGTGTCAGCAGATCGAGAAGGCCATTTTTGCTGACAAACCGTTTGCCGTTAAAAACCAATGCAAGTCCGGCATTTAAGTAACAATAGTTGAGCAACTGACTTTCTATGAACTCAGTTTTGAATTTATAGTGATGAAAAATCCCATCATCGGGTGTGAAGGAAACGAAGGTCCCATTCGGTTCCGTGGATTTTTCTTCCTTGCTTTCATAGGTAAGCACACCTTTTGAAAACTCGGCTGTTTTGGCTTTTCCATCCCGAAAAGATACTACCTTAAAATGATGGCTCAATGCATTTACGGCCTTGGTACCAACCCCGTTGAGTCCTACGCTTTTTTGAAAAACCTTGCTGTCATACTTTGCACCGGTATTAATCTTACTGACTACATCTACCACCTTTCCCAGCGGGATACCCCTTCCGAAATCGCGAACAGTGACCTCTCCATTTTTACCCACGTTTACTTCAATAGTTTTTCCGTAACCCATGGTATGTTCGTCGATACAGTTGTCTATAACCTCTTTAAGAAGGACATAAATCCCATCATCGGCACTCGACCCGTCCCCCAATTTACCAATATACATTCCCGGACGAAGACGAATATGTTCCTGCCAGTCAAGGGTTTTAATACTTTCCTCATTGTATTCAAAAATATCAACTGCATCTTTTGCCATAGCGTAATTCTCTCCGGCAACAAAATTAGCGGCTTGCATTTGCCAGCCATTCATTTTTATAAACACCTTATCAAACCGCTGTGAATAGAAAACACCCTTTGAACTATTTGGAGAATTATTTCGCAGAAAATGTTTGTAATCCTCATTCATTCTAAATATATTGGGAACTCAAATAAAAACTATATGAAAAAACTCATTTTTCTGTTATTAGCAGCAGGCATGTTCGCCTTTAATGCTTGTAAACCCAAAGATGCAGACATCCAGAAAGCCGTTGAAACCGCTTTGGCCTCTGTGGATGGTGTTTCCTCAAGTGTTTCTGAAGGCGTGGTAACCCTTACCGGAACCGTGGCATCCGAAGATACAAAAGCAGCCGCCGAAACCGCCCTGAAGGCCATTAAAGGGGTAAAAAGTATTACAAATAATATTCAGGTTGTATTGCCTGTAATATCCGGAGATGATGTATTGACCGAAGGACTGAAAACAGCCCTTGCAGCTTTTTCCACAGTAACCGGAACTGTAAAAGACAGCGTGATTACCCTTACGGGAGAAATTGCCCGGGGCGATCTACAAAAAGTGATTCAGGCCGCACAGGCCCTTCGTCCTAAAAAAGTTGAAAATCAACTAACTATAAAATAATTCTAAACTACTGTTTATGTCATTACACGATAAATACGCCGACCTTATTAATGCTGCAAATGCCCATGGTGTGGCCAACCTTGCCGTTCGCGATGCCGATGGCGTTCTTTATATTGACGGGGAAGCCCCTTCTGCAGAAGTAAAACAACAACTTTGGGATTTATATGGTCAGCTTGATCCTGATTACAGGGCTGCCGATGTGGTTATGAACCTTTCTGTAGCAGCGGGTGCCGCTCCCGAAATCACAGAATACACCATTGTTCCCGGTGACAGTTTAAGTAAAATTGGTGCCAAACTTGGAAAAAACTGGAAAGAAATCTGGGACCTCAACCGTGATAAGATTGGAGACAAGCCGGACTATATTCAGGCCGGCTGGGTGATTAAAATACCCGCCTGATTGAGCATCTTTAAAAAATATTAGCCGCTTCCTTAGAAACATTTACAGGAAGTGGCTATTTTTATGCAATGAAAATCAGAGCTTTAGCCATTTTTTATTCAATGTTCCTGGCAGGTATTTCCCTTCCTGCGCAAACCCTTTCGTTTCTGGATAGTTCACAGGCAGGTGTATCGTTCAGGGGTATGAGTGCTGCTCCCGACGGTTCGGTTTGGGTGAGCGGAAGCAGGGGCACTATTGGCCGAAGTATTGACAAAGGACAAAACTGGGTATGGGTAAATCCCGCCGGCTTTGAAAACAGGGATTTCAGGGATATTGAAGCTTTCAGCAGCCAAACCGCCCTTGCCATGGCCGTGGATTCACCCGGTGTTATTCTTCGTACCATCGATGGAGGTGCCACATGGAAGGTGGTGTATGAGAACAATTTATCCGGAATCTTCTTGGATGACATGGCATTCCGAAACAAAAAAGAAGGCATTTGTGTGGGCGATCCCCTTGCAGATGGCAGGCTCGTAATGATAAAGACTTCGGACGGAGGTGAAAGCTGGACTGAAACCGGCACCGAGCAAAGACCCCTCGTTGAAACAGGCGAAGCTATGTTTGCAGCAAGCGGGAGCAATGCAGCTCCACATCCTGACCATAAAAATGCCTACCTGCTTGCAACCGGCGGAAAAATATCGAGGTTATGGATGGTTTTTCCGTTTCAACCTTCAAAAATGCCAACTGCTATTCCCTTGCCCATACAGCAGGGCCAACAAATGACTGGGGCCAATGGCATTACCATTTCGGGCAGGTATGTGATGGTTCCGGGCGGAAACTACCTTGACCCCAATCGAAGTGACAGTAATTATGCTGTTATGTACAAAAATCATCCTCCCCAACTTTTTGAACTTGCCGGCGGATACAAAAGTTCCATAGCCGATAATGGAAATGGCATTCGGATTGCATGCGGAATCACCGGTGTAAGCATGCATGAAGGGCCGTTCCCACCCTATCCCAATCCCTGGAAGATCATTTCAGCAGAACCATTTCATGTTGTAAAAGCCATCCCCGGCAGCAACTTTTTTGTATTGGCAGGATCAAGGGGCAGGATAGCCACCATAACATTTTAACCAAACAGCATGAGTAAAAAAACAAAATGGCTGATTCAATCCACCCTCGGCCTTGTATTAACGGGTGCGGGTCTCAGTATGGCAATTGATGCCGGGTTTGAAAAATATTCCGGTAATCCGTGGATATTGTACGGGACTTTGGCATTGGTAGTTTTCAATAGCGGAATTTGCCTCACGATTGATGCAGGCATTCAATACCACAAGAACCGAACCTGAAAGCTATTTTTTAAAAGCAAAATAAACCGCCCCTATCAGAAAGCCAAAACTGATCAGGTATTTTAGCTCCGGCTTTTCCTTTAGAAAAAATACGGCAAATCCAATGAAAACCAAAAGGGTAATTGCTTCCTGTATAATTTTTAATTGGAAACCGGATAATCCGGCCTTCATATAGCCTATCCGATTGGCAGGAACCATCAAACAATATTCAAAAAAAGCGATTCCCCAACTCAGCAAAATAACCTGCCAAAGTGGAAAGTTTTTAATTTTTAAATGCCCGTACCAGGCAAACGTCATAAAAACATTACTGGCAAGCAACAATAAAATGGTACGCAGAGTAAACATATTTAAAAAGTTTTGCTGATTAGTGTTTTACCTCAAAGGCTAACTGCTTGCCTTCCTGTGCGGCTTTTTGGTCGAGGCCATTTCCAAAAGCCATACCTATTGCCAGTCCCAGCGGTAAGCCAATGCCAATCAATCCCATATTTCCTAAAGAAATACCTAACCCGGCTCCTAAAGGCAAACCGAATGCGGCCATGCCGGTTGCCATCCATAAGTTGCGGTAATAATTTTTGGGGACCACTTTCAGTTCTTTTGCCAGGTATGCAATTATCCTGTTTTGCTTTTCACGAATAGCCCTTCTGAGAGCATTTCCGGATTCGGCAATGCCGTTGAGACTGCTGATGTGGGAATTGATGAATGTGATGGAATTTTCGGGCAAATTGCGGGCCCTGAGTTCCTTCAGGAGTTTTTCGAGTTGATCGTATCGCATCCTGACCTTTTCATCACCATCCAAATCAGTGCGTCTGACAAGTGTTTCTATAGTCATACAGTTTGAGCTTTCAGTTAAAATCTCCGGAATGAAAAATTCACCGGAGAACAAATTTGCAGGAGATCAGGTAAATAATAAATTCCAATACAAAATCAATTTTAAAACCCGGAAACTACGCCCACGCTTTGTGGAAAAGTGCAGGATTGCAAAGCATGGAAAGCACTGCATTGACATTACATTTGCCTCCCATGGCCAAATCTTTCAATGATACCCCTTTGATGCAACAGCACCGTGCCATCAAGCAGCGGTACCCCGATGCCATTTTGTTGTTCAGGGTCGGCGATTTTTATGAAACATTCGGTCAGGATGCCATCAATTCAAGCAAGGTTCTCGGGATTACCCTTACCCGGCGGAATAATGGCGGCGGCGACAGCGAACTTGCAGGGTTTCCCCATCATGCTCTTGACACTTATTTACACAAGCTGGTAAAAGCAGGTTACCGGGTGGCTATCTGCGATCAGCTTGAAGACCCCAAACAGGCGAAAGGCATTGTAAAACGAGGGGTAACCGAACTCGTAACACCGGGTGTGGCTACCAATGATAAACTGCTTGAACACAACAGCAACAATTTTCTGGCAGGCATACATTTTGCCCCCAACGGACAATACGGACTTGCGTTTCTTGACATTTCAACCGGCGAATTTTTTGCAGCAGAGGGTGACCGGGAATATGCAGACAAATTGCTGCAAAATCTGAAACCCTCCGAAGTCGTTTTTGTCCGTCAACACCAAAAAACCTTCAAAGAGTATTTTGGTCATAAGTTTTACACCTATGCACTTGATGAATGGATTTTTCATGAATCCTATGCAACCGAAACATTATTAAAACAGTTTGGTACCGTAAGCCTGAAAGGGTTTGGCATTGAGGAGATGTCATCAGCAATCATTGCGGCAGGCGCCGTACTGCATTACCTGAGGGATACCGAACATCCAAACCTTCAGCATATAACATCCATTCAGCGTATTAACCGAAATGAGCATTTGTGGATGGATCGTTTTACCATACGCAATCTTGAGCTAACGGATGGATATCAACGGGATGGATTGACGTTGCTTGGTGTGTTGGATCAAACGGTAAGCCCTATGGGTGCACGGCTGCTAAAACGATGGATAATGATGCCGCTGAACGATATTTCCCGCATAAGGCAACGACTCGATACGGTAGAATGGCTGATAAAAAATTCAGAAGCTCGACAAGCCTATCAGCAGGCAGTAAAGCAATGCGGAGATATTGAAAGATTGGTAAGCAAGATTCCCCTGAAAAAAATAAACCCGCGGGAGGTTTTGCAGATTGCAAAAGGGTTACGGCAGGTTGGTTTGATAAAAGAATGGCTTAGCCAGTCTGACAACGAATATCTTTCCCGCCTGAGCGATGCGCTGAACCCATGCCCGGTGGAACAACAAAAAATAATCACCCTGCTTGTTGAAAATCCGCCTGTGGCTGCCAATAAGGGCGGTATGATTGCCGATGGGGTACATTCCGAATTGGATGACCTGAGGAATATATCAAGCAGCGGCAAACAATACCTTGTGGAACTTCAACAGCGTGAAATGCAAAACACAGGCATCAGTTCGCTTAAGATAGGTTTCAATAATGTATTTGGTTACTACCTTGAAGTGACCAATGCACACAAAGACAAAGTACCTTCAAACTGGATAAGAAAACAAACGCTTACCAACGCCGAAAGATATATTACACCGGAGTTGAAAGAATATGAAGAAAAGATAACCGGTGCAGAAGACAGGATACTGGCCATTGAACAGGAATTGTTTGAAGGCTTATTGACCGAACTTCAGGATTATCTGCAACCGCTTCAAACCAACGGACAGGTGCTTGGCGTACTTGATTGTCTTTGCTGTTTTGCCCATATTGCCATTTACAATCAATACAGGAAACCACTGATTCATGAGGGCAACGAACTGGTTTTGAAAGAATGCCGGCACCCTGTAATAGAAAAAGCGCTTGCTGCCGGCGAATCATTTATTGCCAATGATATTAACCTGGATCCATCCGATCAGCAGATAATAATCCTGACCGGCCCCAATATGAGTGGTAAAAGTGCGCTACTTCGTCAAACCGCCTTAGTTACCCTGATGGCCCATATGGGTAGTTTTGTTCCCGCCCTTGAAGCAAAAGTGCCTTTGACCGATAAGATATTTACCCGCGTAGGGGCAAGCGATAACCTGAGTGGCGGTGAGAGCACCTTTATGGTGGAGATGAATGAAACAGCAAGTATTGTGAATAATATTTCGGAAAGAAGCCTGATTTTGCTTGATGAAATAGGAAGGGGCACAAGTACTTACGATGGCATTAGTATAGCATGGAGCATTGTTGAGTTCCTGCACAACGCTGCGTCAAAACCCAAAACGTTGTTTGCCACGCACTACCACGAACTGAATGAACTTGAAAACAGGCTTGACAGGGTTAAGAACTACCATATTACCAATAAAGAGAGCGGCAACAAAGTGATCTTTTTACGAAAGCTTGCACCGGGAGGAAGCACCCACAGTTTTGGTATACATGTAGCACGAATGGCTGGCATGCCTGCAACCCTGATAGAAAGGGCAAACGAAGTACTTACTCAGCTTGAAAGCAAACATGTAGAAGATGATGAGGAAGTGCAACCCGGTAAAAAGCAAAAACTGGAAAAAAAGATTAAGGATATTACAGGCCCCAAAATGCAGCTTTCCATATTCGATGCGCACAGTGAAGTATTTGATGACATCAGAAAAATACTGGACGGTATAGATATAAACAGGCTTACACCGGTAGAGGCGCTTCTTAAATTGAACGAGATCAAGCAGAAACTAAAATAAATAGCCGGTTCGAATATTGAACCGGCTATTCAAGAATATACCTGGCTGATTATTTTCCAAATTTAAACACAAGCCCTCCACCCAGTGTGAACTGAAGCATGGAAGAGTAAGTTGAAACTCCTGCACCAGCGCCGCCAGTGCCAAAATATAAACCTCCGCCGGCACCTTGTACTGCAGATAAAAGACCTGCCTGCAACTTGATGCCAATCTTACCTGCATCGCCACCCGGAAAAAGGTTTGCGCCGCCACGAAGTCCCCATGCAAATTTGGTAGCATTATCCGATTCTTCGCCAATAATGGAATTGGGAGGACGGGTTGCTTTTATAAAAGCAGCGCCTAATTGCATGCCGCCATACAATTCAACCTTACCATCTGCCACCCGTTGATAACGCATCCCACCAAGAAGCAGGTAATTCAGGTTGACGTCAAATGTATTGGTTTTTACCCCCGCAGGTGGTTGATTGCTGTAATAGGTCATAGGGGCTGTGGTGCTCATCGTAAGGTAACTCAATTCAATACCGTATTGGGGATGAACCAAATATTCGAGTCCACCGCCCCAAATCAAACCACCTTTGATTTTACCTTCAAAATACGAGGTATTGCTGTAATAAGAATCAACCCTATCGTCAAAAGCATAACTGGCGTATGCATTCAGCCTTAAATTTTGTGCACCTGCACCAATTGATGCAAAAATTAGCATCGATAAAAAGATTTTCT
>JALOMX010000331.1 GCA_025455245.1 Chitinophagaceae bacterium | reverse complement strand
CGTCAGCAAAGCAGACTGGCCCCAAATGATCATCGATGCTGCCTGCAGGTAGCAGAGGTGTACACCCGTTCGTGGGGATTTTACATATAGGTTTTTCCATTAATTGAATATGGTTTAGACAAAATCGATTGAGCACCTAAAAGTCTATAATAAGCAGTTAGTGTGAAATAGCTAAATCTAGCCCATAAGAAGGTGATGCATACCAAGAGGCACACATGTATAAAGACGTTTTTGAAGTTGCAGGAAGATTATTATGCCTCAATGGCTATACAAGCCTTTCTGTATGTGCAATGGCTACCGCCTCACCAATACTATGAACCTGTAATTTTTCGTAAATCCGTTTGATATGGTTGTTAACGGTAAAATAGCTTATTCCTAATTTATCAGCAATCATTTTATAGCTAAGACCTTGAGCCAGTTCTTTTAAAATGGTTTGTTCTTTTTCGGTTAAGCGGTAGCTCGTTTGGTGCGTCTGTTTGCTGAAATACCGCATTACTTTTAAAGCGATAGAAGGGCTCATGCCGGCCCCCCCCTGCATTACATCATCAATGGCCTGCGTAATTTGCTGAATGGTAGCCGTTTTCAGAATATACCCTTCGGCCCCGGCCTGCATGGCTTTAAAGATTTTTTCATCGTCTTCAAAAGCAGTTTGAATAATTACTCTTATACCCGGGTATACCTGTTTTACTTTTCGCATACCTTCAATGCCACTCATACCGGGCATTTCTATATCCATTAAAATCAGATCGGGATTGAGTTTTTGAGTGTCTTCCAGAATGTTCAGGCAATTGGAAAAAGAGCCCGCAAGATGATATTGGGTACTGATAGAAAGCAGGGCTTCCAGGCTGTCCCGTCTTGGTTTATGATCATCGTAAATGGTAATGTTCACCATGCCTGCCCTTTCCATTTAAAGTATAAAACTATTACTAATTATTTAGTTGGAGTATAGCTAATTATAGCTAATGGTACTTTACAGATAATAGTGGTCCCTGTTCCCGGTTGGGCAATCAATTCAAAACTTCCTCCCATTTGACGACATCTCGAAGCCATATTTTCAAGACCGTTCCCTTTTGTAACCATGTTTACGTCAAACCCTTTTCCGTTATCACTGATTTCCAGTATTAAATGGTTTTCATCTTTCCGCAGCGAAATACCGGCCTTTGTTGCCCCGCTATACTTGGCCACATTATTCAGGGCTTCTTTAATAATCAGGATGATATTCTTGCGTACCATTGGGTTGGTAACCTCCCTTAGCATTGATTCATCAACGTCCATTTCTACCGAAATTCCTTTCCCGGCAAGCAGTTCCTGCGCAAAATTTCTGATTCTTGGGGTAAGCCCGCTGCCTCCGTTTTCACCCGTTTTCATACTCCAGATAATATCGCTCATCCGCTGCATCAGTTCCCTTGATTGCCCGGCAATTTTGCCTACCATTTCCCTTGATTTTTCAGGATTGGTATCCCAGATGGAGTGGGCAAGGTCGCCGTAAATATTCAGGCTGCTGAGGGTGGCGCCCACATCATCGTGCAGGTCGGCGGTTATACGTTCGCGTTCTTTGGCCACGGCAGTGAGTTGTTCTGCTTTCAGTTTTATGATTTCATTTTCCTTCTGCAGTTTTTCCATTTTCCGCCTTTGGTTCCATCCAACAATATACAACACAACCAACATTATTAATATAGTTAAGCCCAGGATAAACCACCAGGTACTGTAAAAGGGAGGGTTTATCTTAATTTGGATTTGCCTGACTGCACCAGAAGCTATCCGGTTTTCTTCACGATAACTTAGCTCCATCAGGTAATCGCCGGGGGCAAGATTGAACATACTGATATATCCGCCATTTTCAATTTCTGTCCATTGCGGCTGACCTTTAAAACGGTACACTACTTTGACCATTCCTGCCTTTACCAGGTGAAGGGCCATCACCTTAAAGGAAAGAGGCGCAGGACTGTAATCAAATGCTACTGTTTCTACTAAATCCGGGTTAATATCGGTACGGTAAGGAGTATTCTTTAACAAAATTTCTTCGATTACAAGCCGGGGCTGAATGGTATCCGTGGAAACAAAGGGCGGTTTAAAGTAATTCAAACCTTTTACCCCCCCGAAATAAATATAACCGTCCTTATCCGCCGCAAATGCCCGGTTATTAAATTCAAGCGATTGCAGGTTGGGGTCCTTATCAAAATTGCGGATATCACCAGTAACGCCATTAATCGCCACAATACCCTTATTCGTGGAACACCATACCCATCCGAATGTATCGGGAATGGCTGCATACACAAAATCATTGGCCATACCATCAGCCTTCGTGTAATAACCCAATACTGAAAAGTTCTTGTTATCCAGTTTGTACAACCCTTTTTCTGTAGCTACCCAAAGCAGGTTGCCAACAGAGTCTTCCGATGTCATCATGATTGTATGGGGTATATCAATCCGTTTCAGTTCTTTTACAGACAAATCATCCGCATAAGCATAAATCCGCAATGGCTTCCCCACTACTGAAAAAGCCAGACGCTGACTCGATAGCCGGGCAAGGTGATGAATCTGGCTGGTATCGAAACCGGGCAATAAACGGGCAGTGGCATGCTGCCGGTTGATTTCAAATACCCCATCAATTCTAACCATCAGGAGCTTTTGGCCGGGCAGCTCCAAAAAATTGCGGATATAATCAACCGAGAGGTTGCGGCTACGTGGGAAATCTGTTTTCGTGCAACGGCCATTTTCTATAGAAAAATAACAAAGATTATCATTCGTATTAAACCATATGCGTTGCTGCACAGGGTCAAAGTAAATCTGCC
This sequence comes from Chitinophagaceae bacterium, assembly GCA_025455245.1. Taxonomy (GTDB): domain Bacteria; phylum Bacteroidota; class Bacteroidia; order Chitinophagales; family Chitinophagaceae; genus Phnomibacter. Next base: position 486 of record JALOMX010000331.1, on the reverse strand, counting down.
GGAAAATACCTTTTAAACCAAAATCTGACAATGAATATATTTTTTCAACTTTGCCGGTATTTCGGTTAATCCTTGAAAGGTAGTTATCTGAAGCCCAAATGATACTATCTGATACCGTAATACTGGTAATGGTTCCTGACAAAAGTCCTCCTTGCTTTCCCACCCCGATCTTCTGCATAAACTTATTTGAAAAATCAATGATGGCTAAGTATTCACCGTTTGCATTGAGCCAAAGGCGCCCCCATTTGTCGGTATACATACACGTGGTATTGTTAGCCCTTCGCAGTTCATTATCAAGCACATTTTTTTCCAGCACTATTTCAGCCCTCTTGCCATCTGCCGATATTTTAATCAGATGTGCGCTTGCATTGGAAACCCAAAATCCTTCTTCACATGCCTTTACACACCAGGTTTCCAACGATTGTACAATCTTAGATTGCTCCGGTAGTGGCAGTTGCTTTTTTGCCTTTGTATCAAACAGCAGCA
>JALOMX010000330.1 GCA_025455245.1 Chitinophagaceae bacterium | reverse complement strand
CAAAACCTTTACATTCACCTGAATCCCAATTGCCTGAACCATATTGAAGCAGAGAACCTGGAAATAATAGATGACACCACCATATATCCCCCTCCCAACGAAATAGCTTTGCAACTGTCGCATAAGGATTTATACCTCGGTTATTTTGATTTTATCCGGGGAAGGGTGGACCAACTGCAGAGCGGAGATTGGTTGGGTGTTTCGGAGGAAGGATGTAAAAACAATGAAGGGAAATTAGTACTAAAGTTTTCGAAGAGTTTTCTTGGAAAAGTAAAGGGATTGAATGAAATGGGTTTTCAAATGAAAGAGGCTATTGTTTACTTCATTGTTTATTGGAAGGATGAAGAGAAAAATTTGGAAATGAAAATTGTATTGCCCGAATTGAAGTTTGAAAAAAAGTGACCAATCATCGGGTTACTTCCAAAAACTTCGAATAGTTTATTGCAGGTTTAATTTATTGGGTTAATTTGTACTCCGGGTGCATCGTATGAACAGAGCAAATTGCTGCTCCTGCGTTTCTTGATTTTAAACTAAATACCAACAAAGCCACATGAGCAAACAAGCAAAAGAGCCATCAGCACAAGCCCGCGCCAACCTGATTACCACCCTGCAAGCCCGTTTTGAAAAAAATTCTAAGCGCCATCCTTCTATAGAATGGAAAGCAGTACAGGAAAGGCTTGAGGCTGCGAGTGAGAAACTATGGTCGCTTTGCGAAATGGAACGCACCGGGGGCGAACCGGATGTGGTGGACATTGATACAGGTACCGGGGAGATCATTTTTTATGATTGCTCACCCGAAAGCCCCATTGGCAGGCGCAGTTGTTGCTTTGATCCGGAAGCCCTTGCTTCACGGAAGGAAAACAAACCGGCTTTCAGTGCAGTGGGAATGGCATCCGAAATGGGGGTACAAATACTTTCTGAAGCCGAATATCGGAAATTGCAAACCCTGGGTTCATTCGATCAGAAAACATCAAGCTGGGTGCAAACCCCTGATGACATTCGAAAGTTGGGTGGCGCCCTTTTTTGTGACAGGCGATATAACCATATTTTTTTATATCACAATGGCGCCGAATCCTATTATGCAGCAAGGGGGTTCAGGGCTTCATTAAGGATATAGTGCAAATACAGCATGAAACCCCGAAGTTTGTATCTGCAAAAACTGCATGAAGCCAAAGATAGATTCATTTGTAATAGCCATCATTATTGTGGTTGGCCTGGCCAGGCTTGTACCGGGATGGGGCAGTGAGCAAAGCCCCTTACCGTTGGGTTTGATGGGAAGTATTGGTGTTTCTATGATTTTTTTCTTTTATGGCTTAAAGCTAAGTCCTGAAAAAATCAAAACAGGGCTTGCCAACTGGAAATTACATGTGCTGGTGCAGCTTTCCACATTCCTCTTGTTTCCGCTGATCATACTTTGTTTTCGACCTTTCGTACAAAGTGAAAATGCACAAACGCTCTGGCTGGCATTTTTGTTTCTGGCGGCACTGCCTTCTACGGTTTCATCTTCGGTAGTCATGGTTTCTATGGCAAAGGGAAATGTGCCGGCTGCCATTTTTAATGCCAGTATTTCCGGGTTGATCGGTATTGTTGTCACACCATTATGGATGGGACTGTTTTTGCAAAAAGACATGGCCGGCGAATTCCATCTGCAAAGTATTTACCTGAAACTTTTGACAGAGATTCTCTTGCCGGTAACCTTAGGATTGATGTTACACAGGTACGGTGGTAAATGGGCACTCAGAAATGCCCGATGGCTTACCCTGTTTGATAAAACTGTAATACTGCTGATAATTTTTAAAAGCTTTTCAGAATCGTTTGAAAAAAATGTGTTCAGTTCGGTGGGTGCAGGTTACTTTTTGTTCATTGCCTTGGCAGTTACAGCTCTTTTCTTTTTTGTGTATTACGTAACAGGTGTACTTGCCAATAAACTTGGATTTAGTGGCGAAGATCGCATTACCGCTCAGTTTTGCGGGACAAAAAAATCATTGGTACATGGAACGGTATTTTCGAAGATCCTTTTTCCGGGATCCGTTTCAGCCGGGATAATTTTACTGCCGCTTATGTTGTTTCATGCTATACAAATTTTTATCATCAGTGTAGTGGCTGCCCGACTTGGCCGCAGGAAGCTATCAGATTAAAATTCATTTCGACTACTTTTTTTAGGTTCAAACAATATGCGATTAATTCCATCTTACATAAAATGTTTATTTTCTTACATTTTCATATTAAATATTATTTTTATTTCTTGTAATGAAAAGAAAAGTGGCATAAGGAATAATAAAAGCGATCAAAAGTCCGAAACCCTTAAATCGCCGGATCTGATATATGGAAGCCTGTTTTATGCCGTGCAAATGGAGCAGGTGTTTGCCGATGGTAAAACCTTTGCTGATTGTATTCCCCGTCGCCCTCCGCAGGACATTGTGGCTGAATTTCAGGATCAACAGAAGGAGCCGGACTTTGATTTGAGGAAATTTGTGTTGGATAATTTTGATCTGCCCGAAAATCATCCTATGCCAGAAATAAGGATGGAAAAGGATATCAGGAAGCACATTGCAGATCTCTGGCCACGCTTAACACGTCAAGCTGATACCGTTGTCAAGTCAGGTTCTTTGTTGCCGCTTCCCAATCCATACATAGTGCCCGGTGGACGATTCAGGGAGGTTTATTATTGGGATAGTTACTTTACCATGCTTGGGTTAAAAGTTTCAGGACGGGTTGATTTGATGGAGCATATGGTAAATAATTTTGCATACCTGATAAAAACCCATGGCCATATTCCAAATGGTAACCGAACATATTATCTGAGCCGATCCCAACCTCCGTTTTTTGGTATGATGGTGGCGTTGCTTGCCGAAACAAAAGGGGATGATAAGGTATATGAAACCTATCTGAATGTACTTGAGAAGGAATATCTGTATTGGATGGAGGGGGATAAAAGCCTGAAGCCCGGACAAAAATCAAAAAGGGTTGTGCTGACAAAGGAAGGCTACTATCTGAACCGGTATTTTGATGAACGCAATGATGCAAGACCGGAGAGTTATCGGGAGGATATGCTTACCGCAAATGAGGGTGTGACAGATGTATTGGCCGGCATGAGGTTTGCTTCAGAAGCGGCAAAGGATTCATTTGCATCGAAGCGAAAAAGTGTGATCTTCAGAAACCTGAGGTCGGGTGCAGAAAGCGGATGGGATTTTAGTTCCCGCTGGCTTTCAGATGCTGAAAAGCTGTACACCCTCAGGGTAATACATCTGATTCCGGTTGACCTGAATTGTTTGCTTTATTTCAAT
>JALOMX010000001.1 GCA_025455245.1 Chitinophagaceae bacterium | reverse complement strand
TGAATAAGGTTCGTACTGACCGGTTAGGAAACCTTTATTTGCTTACGGTCACTAATGGTTTCAGAAAGGTATTTATCAGAAATTACCCTGTTAAGTATTTTGGAAGCGGGGTAACCGGCAACCGTTTTGCCGTTTCGGTATTGCCTGATAAGCCTGCCAACAGGATTTTGGTAGGTACGCAGGGTAATGGATTACTTGTGTATGATACCATCGGGCAATTAGTTCAGCATTTTCAGTTTGAAACAAAAAATAATGCTACCAATTCCCCTTCAAACATTATTCGGTTAGAGGACGGCTCATATCTTGTATTTATATGGGGGCAAAACTTTGTGTGGCACCTTAGCAAGGATTTGCAATCAAAAAGGGTTCATTCCGTATTACCTGCCAATGACAGCATTCTTAATGAATATTATACAAATTCTTTTCAGGATTATGCAAAACGATCATGGGTTGTTTCCAATAAATCCTCGCTTGTAATTAGCCCAAATGGAAAAAGTATCAGGATTTCGCCTTTTAAAAAGTTAGATTTTGCTGCATCGGCTATTATTGGCAGGCAACTCCTGAACGTGGAGGATGAAACATTGGTTTTTAGAAATGAAGCAACCCTTTCCATAGAACGAAAGATCCAACTTAAAAATACAGGGGGTGTGCGGTGTATTTATGTTGATAAAAGGCGTAATATATTCGCAGGTACCAATAAGGGAGTTTTTTGGCTTGATGAAAGTGGTACATTAAAAGGACATTATTCAAAAAAGAATGGTCTGCCTGATGAATGTATTTATGGTGTGGTAACAGATGCCTCGGGAAATATTTGGGCTTCGACAAACAGGGGGTTAATGGCCATATTATCCGATGGTTCTGTGTTACCGTTAAGTAAAATACACGGCTTACAGGAAAATGAATTCAATACCAATGTTGCTGCAGTTGCCGATGATGGTGAAATTTTTTTTGGTGGTGTTAATGGGGTAACAGGTTTTTACCCTGAAAGGGTTCTTGCTTATAATGATACGGTTCAGTTATTGCTGACCAATGTACTTATCAATGGAACACCTCTTGGGCGGGATACTTCGTATTGGAGCATGAAATCCATTGAGCTTCCCTACAATGAAAATACAATTCAGTTGGATTTTCTTGCAATGGGGTTTTATGGACCCGATAATTATAATTATCAATACAGAATTTTGGAAAGGGGAAATGATTGGATAAATATTGGTACAAACAGAAATGCACAATTTTTCCTCCCGCCGGGAAGGTACAGGCTTCAGTTATTTGCATCATCATTCTTTAAGGCTGATGCCGAACCTCTCAAGGAACTCGAAATTGTAATTCGTAATCCTTTCTGGAAAAGCGGCTGGTTTAGGACTTTAATAGCTATTTTGTTGATAGGTTTGGTTGTAGTTGCCTTTTATTTAAAATTTAAAAGGAGATATCAGGCGCAACAGTTGCAACTGAAAATGGAAGAACAGAAACGCATAGAAAGGGAAAGGATTTCGAGGGATTTACATGATAGTTTAGGGGCCTATGTAAACGTAGTTTTGTATCATATCGAACTATTGGAGGATGGAAAAAATTTAACAGAGGTTGGACCTGTACTGACCAATTTAAAATTTGCTTCAAAAGATATGATTAATGTGTTAAGGGATACGGTTTGGGCACTTAAGAAGGATTCCTTCACGGCACAGGATTGTGTTATTCGTATTCGTGAGTTTTTACATTCATGTTCAAAATATTATAGCTCCATTAATTTTTCATTTGAAGGAAATGTGCCGGAAGAAAAGGTGTTGGTATATAATAAAGCACTCAATTTATTAAGGATTGTGGAGGAGGGTGTTACCAATAGCATAAAGCATTCCGGGTGCAGGAATATTGTTTTAAGAAGTTTGGAAGATGGGATGAATTGGAAGATTGAAATTGAAGATGATGGTAAAGGTTTTGATGCACATTCGGAATATGACGGAAACGGATTGCATAATATAAAATCAAGGGCATTAGAATCAGGGTTTAAAATAAATTTTGATTCAAAAGCTTTGTCAGGCACAAAAATTTCAATAACTCTGTGATTATGACCATACCGGTAGCAATTGTGGAAGACATCGTTAGTAACCGTAACATTATCCGGCAGAAATTATTACGCAGCGGTTTCTTTGATGTCGTTCTGATTGCTGAAAACGGTGAAGATTTTTTGGTGAAGATGAAAGCACTTAAGGAAGAACAATTGCCTTCAATTGTGCTGATGGATCTTGAAATGCCTGTTCTGGATGGTGTGGATGCCGTGACCATCGGTTCATATCTTTTTCCATCGATAAAATTTGTGGTACTTACCATTTTTGATGATGATGAAAGGATATTTAAAGCCATAAAGGGCGGGGCCTGCGGATATTTGTTAAAAGACGAAAGTTCTGACAACATTGCAGAAATGCTGGTGCAAATGAATGAAACAGGAGTAGGCCCTATTTCACCTGCAATTGCACACAAGATTTTACAATTGGTTCAGCAAAATGGAAGATTGGCAGATACCAAAACCATGCCTGAAAAAAGGGGAATGCCATTCAACCTTACTGAAAGGGAACTCGAAATATTGAAACTTCTGGTACAGGGTTTACTGTACAAACAAATAGCGGCTGCCCTTGATATCAGTGTGAATACGGCCAAAAAGCATGTATTGAATATTTATGCAAAACTTCACGTTAACACAAAGGGTCAGGCGCTTGCGCTTGTATTTGAAAAAGGGATTATTTGAGTTGACTGTTTCTCTTTCTTGATCCTACCGCCTTAATTGTGAAGCATCTACCCTGCCCGGGGTATCCTTTCCCGAAATGATACTTGCACTGCTGATGGCAATTGCTTTAATTATTTCGGTCATATTTTTCAGGTCGAGTGTCGAAACCTCATCACTTGGTTTATGGTAATGAGGCTCAATATCCATTTTGCTGGTACTGATGGTATGTGCCGGTACGCCAAGCCGCGCAAGGGTGGCATTATCGCTTCTGTAAAAAAGATTCTGCTGTGGATAAGGATCCGGATAAAATTGAAAAGGACTGCCTGTAAGGTTTTTTTGAAGGATTTCTCCCATATTGCTTTTGTCATATCCGGTTATATAAGCCGAATTCAGGCCCCATTTACTATCGGTTCCTATCATTTCAATGTTAAACATGGCTGTTACCTTTTCCGGATCAAACTGCTTAGAAAAATATTGTGACCCGAAACCCCCGACTTCTTCTGCCGTAAAAGCGGCAAATACAAGCGTTCGCTCGTTATTGCCCTGTTGTGCAAAGTGTTTTGCAAGCATCATAACGGCAGTCGTTCCACTTGCATCATCATTTGCACCATTATAAATGCTGTCGCCTTTTTCATCTTTTTGCCCTATGCCAATATGGTCATAATGGGCTGAGAAAATAACATACTCTTCGGGCTTTGTTTTTCCTGGAATTATGCCCACTACATTCGAAAGCTCCAATGTTTGTACCTCAAGCAAAAGTTCTAAGGAGAATGTTTCTGAAGATGGGTCTGAGGTTAAAACATAAATTACGTTTGGTTCGCCTTCCATTCTTGCGCCTGCATTTTGCTTAATTCTTTTAAACAATGGCTCATGGCTTGCATGCATCAATACAAGCATTGGTTGTTTTTTACCCCGAAGGTTCCTGAATGCAGCCATGGCGTTTTCACCTTCTTTAATACGGATAATTTCATAACCGCTTGATGGATTAATGGAAAGGCTGCTTTCGCTTGTTTGACAGATGACATCACTGTAAGGAATGGTTTGGCTTCCGATAGTAGCTTTCGAATTGTCCCTTACAGTAGCTTTAAACATTTTAAAGGTTTGTAAAAAGGAACCGTTTTTTTCAAAAGCCTTGAGTCCTGATCCGGAAAAAGAACCTGCTATTAAATTCGCCGCATTTTTAATTTCTGCGCTAAAAGCCTGACGGCCTTTCAGTTCGTTACTGCTCAGAGACTCCAGCATGCCCCTTACATCATTTTCATTAAAGGTATTTATGTCGTTTTTTTGGCCAATGGCATTTGTTAGTATGAGGCAGGCCGATGCCAAAAAAATGATTCTTATGTTCCGGAGCATGAATGAAAATATTAAAATTAATTGATGTCTATGACAGTAGGTGCAGAAAGTTTTGAATGATTCGTTCTTATCGGTTCTTGCTTTGTTCCGGAATATCTGGCATATAACCATGCCAGGGTAAAAGTGGGAATGAAGTCAAGAAAGGGAACGGCCTCCTCCAGGAAGTTGAAGATAGCTCCCAGCGCTCCTTTTCTCCCTCCAAAACTCAGGTAAAAAATGATGGCTGAAACCGGAGCCCAAACAATATCTCCAAATTCGCCAAGAAAGGGAATGGAATAAGTAAGCATACCCACAGCATCCATTGCCAAACAAAAAACGAGAGAAGGTGATTTTTTCATATCTGCTTAAATGGTTAGAAACTCATCATTTCTTTGAAACGGATGGTTTGACGTCGACTGATCTCAACCTTGTCGCCACCCTTTAATTCAAGTTGCAAACCTCCGTTAAAATAGGGTTCAACCTTTTCAACCATCCGAAGATTAACAATATGCTTTCGGTTTGCCCTGAAAAATACTTTTTCATCCAGCCTTTCTTCAAGGGCATTCAGGCTTTTCAGGATTAAAGGTTTATAACTTCCAAAATATACTTTGGCATAATTGCCTACGCTTTCTATGAGGCGGATATCTCCCAGTCTTACAAACCAGCAACGTTCTCCATCTTTTACAAACACCTGATCATTCTCATTCAGTAATCCTTTTTTAGCCGATTCCTGTATGGCAACGGTTTCTTTTTTAAAGGCTTCGTTTACTTTATGTATGGTATCGGCAAGGCGCTTCGGTTCAATAGGTTTAACCACATAATCAAGTGCATTTACTTCAAAAGCTTTTACGGCGTACTCATCATAGGCCGTGGTAAAAATCACCATGGGCGACTTATCAAGTTCCTGAAGCAAATCAAACCCTGATTTTCCGGGCATATTGATATCGAGGAAGATCAGGTCGGGTTGAAGCGAATCAATTTTATCGAGCGCCTCATCCACATTGGATGCTTCATCTACGATTTCAATTTCAGGGAATTCTGCAAGGAGGCGTCTGAGTTCCGCCCTTGCCAGCCTTTCATCATCAATGATAATTGCTTTTTTTGTCATGGTTAATGTTGGTTTTAATAAAATTATAATATGTTTACTGGAAGGATGACCTTTGCCTCCACACTTTGATTGTCGAGTTCCTTGATTTCAAATTTTGCTTTTTTAGCATATAACAATTCGAGCCTGTTTTCTGTACTGCTCAGGCCAAATCCCGATTTGTGGGTATGGCCGTTCAGCCTACCGGTATTTCTTACAATTATTTCATGGTGGTTATCTACAAACTCACTGATGATCTCAATATCTCCGCCTTTTACTTCTTTGCTGATTCCGTGTTTTATGGCATTTTCAACCAGGGTCTGCAGCATCATCTGAGGAATTTTTTGCTGAAGCGTATCGGGGTCAATGGTTTTTTTAACCCTGAGTCTTTCCTCGAACCTGATCTTTTCAAGATGAAGATAATTCTCAACCATATTCAATTCCTGTTCCAGCGTAACCTGATCTTCTTTTTCACTGTTCAGGCTGTTCCTCAGTAGCTGACTTAAGGTTGTAATAGCAGTCCTTGCCTTCTCGGGGTTCTCTTCAACAAGTGCCCTGATACTGTTTAATGCATTGAAAATGAAGTGAGGATTTATATGTGCTTTAATGGTTTTTAACTCCAGTTCCTTAACCAGGGTTTCAAGTTGCGCTTCTGTTATCAATTGCTTTTGTAAGCTCATGATATAATGATAAACAAAATAGAGGAGGTTCCATATGGTAAAGTAAAGCAGCGTGCCAAATGAATCTTTCAGTAGTTTTTCCTGAAAGGTAAAATCCCTGTAAAGAAGGGGTTCCCATTCATTGATCTCTTCGGTTGAAACGGTGATAATGGTGTTGATGAGGCTGAATGAAACCGTAATGAGCAAAAACCAGATGATTTGTTTTCTGAGCGGAAAAGATAAAACGTTGATCCCTAAGATCACTGAACGCATTACATGGGTTACCACAAGTCCGGTGATAGCCATGAAATACATGGTTTTGAAATAATGCGGGTACAACTCTTCCGGAAGCCCCAGAGCGTAGTAATAAAAGGTGTTGATCAGGATAAACACTCCCCAGCCACCAAACTGACAAAGCCAGTAATACCACTTCTGCGATTTGAAAAAAATACTTCCCGGTGTGTTAAAATCAGGCATAGCCTCTCAAAAAGAATAAAGGTAATAAGATGGCTAAAGTTCCTGTTTTTTATTTTGGTCAGCGGTTAATTAATCATTGGTTTTCAATCAATTTTATGGATAGGTGGCTTGGGTCAAAACCATTTTTCAAATGATTGTTGCATGGGTGCGGGGGTATTATTACCTAAATTCCTGTTCTGATTATTCTTCAATTTTCCACAGACCTTGTTGAAAAATCGCTAATTTCAACTCCCACGCGGATTTTGCAAGAAATCCACATTTTTATTTGTAAATGTGGGCATTTACATTAGGAAAAATGAATGTTGGCAGAATATTTTCGTTCTCCGCTTAACAATTCGGTAACACAATATTTCAGAACTAATTAATGTCAAATTTTTAACAATGGCTGCCAAAAAATCAACAAAAACAGGCCTCAGATTCGAGCGCTTTTTCACCCGCGAAGGGGTGAGTCCGTACGACATGTTTGAGTACGATTATCGCACCAGTATGATCAAGGATCCTTCCGGCAAGATCGTTTTTCAAATGGATAATGTGGAAGTGCCCAATCATTGGAGCCAGATAGCTACAGACATTATTGCCCAAAAATATTTTCGTAAAGCCGGTGTTCCTCAGCCCGATGGCAGTACCGGAAGGGAAACAAGCAGTAAGCAGGTTGCGCACAGAATGGCAGACTGCTGGCGCCAATGGGGTCAGAAGTATGGCTACTTTGCTACCGAAAAAGATGCACAGGTTTTTTACGAGGAATTGGTTTTCAGCATTTTAAATCAAAGTTGTGTGCCTAACAGCCCTCAGTGGTTTAATACCGGATTGCATTCTGCCTATGGTATTTCAGGTAAGCCTCAGGGCCATTACTTTGTTGATCCCATTGATGGTGAACTGAAAAAGTCTACCTCTGCCTATGAGCGCCCTCAGCCACACGCCTGCTTTATCCTGAGCGTGGATGATGACCTTGTAAATGATGGCGGCATCATGGATCTTTGGATCAGGGAGGCCCGGATATTCAAATATGGCAGCGGCGTTGGCACCAACTTCAGTCAGATCAGGGGTGAAGGCGAAAAGTTAAGTGGCGGTGGAACAAGCAGCGGGCTTATGAGTTTTCTGAAAATTGGCGACCGTGCAGCAGGTGCCATTAAAAGCGGAGGTACCACCCGCCGGGCGGCCAAAATGGTTTGTCTCGACCTTGACCACCCGGAAATCGTTGAATTTGTTGACTGGAAAGTTGAAGAGGAAAAAAAGGTTGCCGCTTTGGTTGCAGCAGGTTACAGTAATGATTATGAAGGTGAAGCCTACAGAACCGTTAGCGGACAGAACAGCAATAACTCCGTGAGGATACCCAATGAATTCTTCAAGGTTTTAGATGAAGGAGGAGAATGGGGTTTGAAAGCAAGGACCGATGGCCGGGTGATGAAAACGGTCAATGCCCGGGAGCTATGGGATAAAATTTGCTATGCCGCATGGCGCTGTGCCGACCCCGGTACCCAATACGACACTACCATCAATGAGTGGCACACATGTCCCGAAGGTGGAAGGATCAATGCAAGTAACCCTTGTTCGGAATACATGTTCCTTGATAACACGGCTTGTAACCTTGCCAGTGCCAATCTTCGCAGATTTTTCGATGAAGAAACCGGCATTTTCAACGTAAAAGGCTTTGAATATGTATGTCGCCTTTGGACCGTTGTGCTTGAGGTCAGTGTGTTGATGGCACAATTCCCCAGTAAGGAGGTAGCGCAGCTGAGTTACGATTACCGTACACTTGGTCTTGGATTTGCCAACCTTGGAAGTATGCTGATGGTAAGTGGTATTCCGTACGATAGCGAAGAAGCAAGGGCTATCGGTGGGGCAATCTCGGCAATTATGACTGGTGTGGCATATAAAACATCCGCAGAAATGGCCGAATTCCTTGGAACATTCCCGCGTTACAGCGAAAATGCTTCGCACATGATGCGTGTAATGCGCAACCATCGTGCCGCCGCATACGATGCCAATGAAGCCTACGAAGGTTTGAGTATTAAACCGGTAGGCATTAACAGCAAGTACTGTCCCGATTATCTTTTGAAAGCAGCTTGCAAAGCGTGGGACGATGCAGTTCAGTTAGGCGAACTGCATGGCTATCGCAATGCTCAGACCACCGTAATTGCTCCTACCGGAACCATTGGTTTGGTTATGGATTGTGATACGACCGGCGTAGAACCTGATTTTGCCCTTGTTAAATTTAAAAAGCTGAGCGGCGGCGGTTACTTTAAAATAATTAATCAGAGCGTACCGCAGGCGTTGAAAAAGCTTGGATACAGTGAACAGGAAATTGAGAGTATCGTAAATTATGCAAAAGGCTCGGCAAGCCTGCATGGTGCTCCGCATATAAATCATCAAAGTCTGAGTGCAAAAGGCCTGTTGACTGAAGAAATCCAGAAACTCGAAGGTGGTATGCCTTCGGCCTTTCACATAAAATTTGCCTTCAACAAGTTTTCCCTGGGTGAAGCATGCCTTGAAAGGCTTGGATTTAAGCCTGAGGAATACAACGACTGGAACTGGAATATGCTGGAGGCTTTAGGATTTACCGATGAACAAATTGATCAGGCCAATGAATATATATGTGGCACTATGACCATTGAAGGGGCTCCTTTCCTGAAGCCTGAACATTATCCGGTATTTGACTGCGCCAATAAATGCGGTGAAAAGGGACAACGTTACATTCATGCACATGGACATATCAAAATGATGGCAGCTTGTCAGCCATTCCTGAGTGGTGCCATCAGCAAAACGATCAATCTTCCGCATGAAGCTACGGTAGAAGAAATTTCAGAATGTTATCGCATGAGTTGGGAACTTGGTCTGAAAGCAAATGCCCTATATCGTGATGGAAGCAAGCTCAGTCAGCCGTTGAGCAACAAAAGCGATGATAAAAAGAAAGACAAGACAAAGGCTGAGGAAAAAGAAGAAACTGCCACCACAACGGAAAGTAATATTGTTGACCTTGGAAAACTGACCATTGAAGAGTTGCTTGAGGAAGTAACCAAGCGCATGCAGGAAAGCCCTGATACTCAATTAAAGCGCAAACTCGCGCAAATTGTAGAACGCAGGACACTGCCATCCAAGCGCCGTGGATTTGTTCAAAAGGCCAAAATCAATGGTTCGGCAATCTTCCTCCATACAGGTGAATATAATGATGGCACCCTTGGCGAAATCTTTATTGACCTTGCCAAAGAAGGAAGTACCCTTCGCAGCCTCATGAACTGTTTCGCCATTGCCGTTTCGGTTGGCCTTCAGTATGGTGTGCCCCTTGAAGAGTTTGTTGAAAAGTTTGTGTTTACCAAGTTCGAACCATCAGGCATGGTAGACCATCCGAATATTAAAACAACTACCTCGCTTGTGGATTTCGTATTCAGGGTGCTTGCATATGAATATCTTGGGCGTACCGACCTTGTACATGTACTTGATAAGCCGGAAATCGGAAATCTTCCGGACGAAGATGAGGTATCACTGCCAACTTCAACGTCAGGGGCAGTTCCTCAAAAAAAAACTTCGCCTGAAATGAGTAGTGTCAGGGTTACAGCCATGACAGGAGGTTCAAAAGCAGCATTGCATACCCAAAAAGTTCATGCGTCTGCAAGTGTGGCCGCCGATGGGGCGCAAGCCATGAATGAGCAAATGAAGCGTAACCAGAGCGATGCCCCCGCCTGTAATGTTTGTGGTCATATCACGGTTCGCAGCGGAACCTGTTACAAATGCCTGAACTGCGGAAACAGCCTTGGTTGTTCCTAAACGCATACAGTAAGTACAAATGATAAAACCCACCGGATTCGTTCGGTGGGTTTTTTTATACAAACCGGTATTTGATGGTAAGGCTTTACGAATCTGTCTGAATTTCCGGGGCTCCCAAATACCCATCTTCAAACAGGTGCCTGACAATATGGCCATCATCCTCCTATCTTTGCACGCTATTTTATCAATTAAGAACACAGGCGGGCCTATTTTGTCCCGAAAAATATATGAAGGAAATCAGGAATTTTTGCATTATCGCCCATATTGACCATGGAAAAAGCACCCTTGCAGACAGGTTGTTGCAAATGACCAATACCATCAGTGAACGGGAAATGATGGATCAGGTGCTTGATGATATGGATCTTGAACGGGAAAAGGGCATTACCATAAAAAGCCATGCCATTCAATTGAAATATGGCTATACCGGCAGTCATCCTGAATTTTCCGGAAAGCAATTTACCTTAAACCTGATTGATACACCCGGGCATGTGGACTTTAGTTACGAAGTAAGCCGTGCCCTTGCCGCCTGCGAAGGCGCCCTTTTGCTGGTTGATGCAACACAAGGCATACAGGCACAAACGATCAGCAACCTTTACCTTGCTCTTGAAAACGATCTTGAGATCATACCTGTCATCAATAAAATTGATATGGATGGTGCCATGGTAGAAGAGGTTGAGGATCAGATTATTGACCTGATCGGGTGTAAAAGAGATGAAATACTTCGGGCAAGCGGCCGTACCGGCCTTGGTGTTGATAAGATACTTGAAGCTATAATTGAAAGGATACACCCGCCTAAGGGCAATCCTGAAGCACCGTTGCAGGCGCTCATTTTTGATAGTGTGTTCAATAGTTTCAGGGGTATCATAGTTTACTACCGTATCATGAACGGTCGTATTAAAAAGGGTGAGAAAGTAAAGTTTGCTGCCACGGGAACTACTTATGAGGCCGATGAGGTTGGGATATTGAAAATGGGTCTTTCGCCACAGCCAGATGTACAATGCGGCGATGTGGGTTATATTATTACCGGAATAAAAAATGCCAAAGAAGTAAAAGTAGGGGATACCCTTACCCTTGCCAATCGTCCTGCGGAAATGATCAAGGGATTTGAAGAAGTGAAACCCATGGTTTTTGCCGGTATTTTCCCGGTGAATACGGATGACTTTGAGGAATTGCGGGATTGCATGGAAAAACTGCAATTGAATGATGCCAGTCTCACCTTTGAACTCGAAACCTCGCAGGCCCTTGGTTTCGGTTTCCGATGTGGCTTCCTCGGAATGCTGCACATGGAAATAATTCAGGAGCGGCTTGAGCGTGAATTTAATCAGACGGTTATTACCACCGTGCCAAACGTAAGCTTCCTTGCAACTACTACACGGGGCGAAAAGGTGGTGGTAAACAACCCGACCGAAATGCCTGATCCGGTAAAGATCGATACCATTGAAGAGCCGTTTATTAAAGCCCAAATCATTACCAAGCCTGAGTATATTGGCAATATCATGACGCTTTGTATCCAAAAGCGGGGTATGCTGATCAATCAGGGATACCTTACCCCAACCCGTGTAGAACTGATTTTCGAAATGCCTCTGACCGAGATCGTATTTGATTTTTATGATAAGCTGAAAAGTCAGACACGCGGATATGCCTCCTTTGATTATCATCCCATCGGAATGCGGGAAAGTGATATTGTGAAAATGGATATCCTGCTAAATGGCGACAAGGTGGATGCCCTGAGCGCCCTGATCCACAGGAGCCGCTCCCAGGATTTTGGTCGTAAGCTTTGCGAAAAACTGAAAGAACTTGTACCCCGTCAGCAGTTCCAGATTGCCATTCAGGCTGCCGTTGGGGCAAAAATCCTTGCCCGGGAAAACATTAGCGCCATGAGAAAGGATGTAACCGCCAAGTGTTACGGTGGCGACATTAGTCGTAAACGCAAATTGCTGGAAAGGCAGAAAGAAGGTAAAAAGCGTATGCGGCAGATAGGCAATGTAGAAGTGCCACAAGAGGCCTTTTTGGCTGTGCTGAAATTGGATGAGTAGGATTAATAAATGAATAAAAATGAAAAGGTTGGTGCGAACGCCAACCTTTTCATTTTTGGGGTATAATGCTGAAAACAGTGGGTTGAAATTCAACCATTTTCCTGTAAAAATTGTGCTTAATACAATAATCGCACACGAAGCGTTTCTTTTACATGCTTCAGCAGGTTTAAAGCATGCCGGCTGATTTCTTTGTCAACGTCCAGTACAACATATCCTATATGTTCATTGGTTGCAAGGTATTGGCCAAGGATGTTAACGTTGGCATTGGCTAGGGTGGTATTTATTTCGCTTAATACTCCGGGTACATTTTTATGTATATGTAAAATTCGATGCGCTCCTTCCAGCATCGGAAGGCTAAGTGCCGGAACCGTATGTGAGCCATAGGTTATTCCTTTTTCAAGATATCCCAGCAGCTTTGTGCTTACATCTACCCCGATATTTTCCTGAGCTTCGAGGGTGCTCCCGCCAATGTGTGGTGTAAGCAGTACATTTTCAAGTCCCTGCAACGGGCTTGAAAAGGCATCGCCATTTTTTTCCGGTTCTATAGGAAACACATCTATGGCAGCCCCGCTGAGGTGACCGCTTTTCAGGCTTTCGGCCAGGGCATCAATGTCTACCACTTCACCCCTTGCATAGTTTATCAGGATACCGCCTTTTTTAAATTGCTTCAGTACCTGTTTGTTGATCATGTTTTGGGTGCTCCTGGTATCGGGTACATGCAGCGAAACAATATCTGCGTTCGAAACCAATTCTTTCAGGCTCTTGCAGGCAACCGCATTTCCAAGGGGCAGTTTGGTAAGAATATCGTAAAAAATTACCTTAAGCCCCATAGCTTCAGCGAGTACGCTTACCTGACTGCCAATATTTCCATAGCCAATAAGGCCCAGGGTTTTTCCCCTTAGTTCGTAACTGCCGGAAGCGTCCTTATTCCATTTTCCATTATGGGCAGCAATATTTTTATCAAGAATGCGTCGGATAAGCATAATGCTTGCCCCAATAACCAGTTCGGCAACGCTTCTTGTATTGCTGTAGGGGGCGTTAAAAACAACTACACCATGTTGTGCCGCTGCGGTCAGGTCTATTTGATTGGTTCCTATGCAAAAGGCGCCGATAGCCTGAAGCTTGGGTGCGTGTTCCAGTACACGCCGGGTAATATTGGTTTTGGAACGGATGCCTATCAGGTGGACATTTTTCAATTCCTTGATAAGGGCATCCTCATTTAAGGCGCCGGGGATTCTTTTAATATTAATATAACCATGCTTTTCGATGTTTGAAACAGCCGTTTGGTTAATATTTTCAAGAAGGAGTATGTTGATTTTTTCTTTGGGATAACTTGTGTTCTTTTCGCTCATGACCGCGAAATTAAGGAACTGGGTAAAGCCAAAAAAAAAGTATGTTTAAGGTAGCTATTGTATATCCACCCATTCGGAAAGTTTATATTGGTCAATCTCTTTTTTGGTTGTTTCCCGTTTCGATCTTTGCATAGAATTAATTTCTTTCAATAAACCGGACCCAAAACCCGAGAATGTGGTAATCAGTGCCAGCGGATTGGCCTGTTGAAAACCCAATCCCGTTTTGGAATGGGATGTAATAAACATCTGGAAATCAGAAAGGCTTTTCTGCATTTCATTAAGGTTACCGGTGATGGTTGTTTCTGTTTTTTTTGCTAGCCCGGGATTGTCTATTATGCTTTTATACCTGCTCATGGCACCATCGCATATTTCTTTCAGGTCCATATACATCAGTTCAACGCTGTCAAGTACATTACTGCCGGCCAGATTTCGCTTTGCATAGCTAGCCAGCGATTTGCTTTTTGATTGGACACGGCTGAATTGTTCCATGGCTTCAATATGATTGTCAAGCAGTTTTTGACCATGCAAAAAACAAGGAAAAACAAGGGCAATTATGACAATCCTAATCATTAACTGATTTGTAGTTTTCATAAGTTCCTTTTAATGGTTTGTTCATTATGTAAATCCAGTATTCACCGTCAAAATCTGTACTGTTTAAGCGGTATCCATTGGCTTCGAGGCGCATAAATTCTTTTACGGGAATATCCGGTTCATAACCGAACAATTGGATCACCGCAGGCATATGGTTTTCAAATTTATTCATTACCACGATCCATTGGTTGTTGATAAATTTACATATAGTAACAACGTATAAAGCTTTTCTCAACTCTTTTGCCTGTTCGGCCGGAAAAACAGCATCTTTCAAAATAATCTGGTCAACAATACCCCCTGCACTTTTTTTACCTTCTAACAAAATCCATTCATTATTTTCAAAACTAATATCTGAAATAATCGTTCCGGTCGCTTTTTTTATGTTCAGATCATTTAAATCCAGGGTGCCTGTTTTTCTGATTGACTGTTCTCCTTTGTGATTACTGCTATCCAGCAACATAATCCATTGGTCTCCCAGTTTATCAATTGTTTGAATGAAGCCTTTATGTTCATCAGCCTGAAGAATCAATTGCTGATAAGAACCTGCACTGCGAAGTGTCTGTTTGGGTGTACTATCGCTTTTGATAAAAAATCCGTAAAGGCCATCCGGCATATAGGTAAGTTTTTGCAACTTCCATTTTTCTGTCTGCAGGGAATCAATCTCAGTAAGTTGATCCAATTTTAAAAAGGTATGATCTTTTAGGATAACCCTGTCAATAACAAAACCTAGTTTGGGACGGCGGCTTCCCGCCTGTGCCTTGCCTGCACGAAATCCACGTTCTACGGCTGATAATCTTTGTTCTTTACTTGGATGTGTCGAAAACTGATCATCATATACATAATTAAGCTGATTGATGGCAGAAGTGGCCTGATCGAGATTGGCGCCAAGTAAAGCAAGAATACGTCCGCTCCATTCATCTGCCTCCAGTTCCATCTTTCTTTTTTTCTCAAGGTTTGCATCATTCAGCAAATGTGTATGTTGGTTTAGATGATGTAATACTTCATGTGCAAATATGCTAAGTGCCGGCCAGTTGAGGGTATCTTTTGATGCAAGGGATTTCAAAAAAATCCGGTCATATAGAATCACCCGCCATCCGTTTTCGCCAATGGTTGCCACACAATTTTTAATACTGTCGCAGGGTTGTAAAACAAAATTGGGTTGCAACCCTACAGGCTCGAGAATTTTTTTCAGGATATCCCGTGCGTCCATTTCATCACTGTATGACAACGCTTTTAGTTCATTGCACAAGTATTCACCGGTAAGATTTGGGGAGTAGTAGCAAGCAAATTTGCTGTATTTATTTTGGGCCGACAGTTGAGAAATTCCCTGCAGAAAAAAAAATAATACAACGCAAAAAAATTTGTCAGAGAATTTCATAATTCAAATGTTGGTCTTTCAAAAGTAGGTTATTCTAAGTTGAATGTCAATAGAGTATCAGTGTTATACCATGTTTTACTGAGTTCAAAGGCCCTGTTGAGGCAATGCCATATTCACAGATAAAGTTAATTGGGGGAAATAAATTTAAGCTTTTTGAAGACTGATATGCAGTTTTTATGGTTTATTTTGCAGGTATGGATTTTCAAAAAATTAGTATGGTGAGGTTGTTGATGGTTAAAATAGTGGTTGTGTTTGGAGTGTTTGTATATTCCTGTCAATCCATAGCCGGACCAAAGGGGCCTGTTTATTTAAATGGTGTCCGGGAAATGGATACCACCGAAATTCAGAAATACCATGATGCGCTTGCATGGTTTTTCGATTCTCTTTTAAATACCAAAGGATTTTCCGGTGGCATTTTGGTTGCTAAAAACGGCAAAATCTTGTATGAACATTATCAGGGTGATGTGTATGGTTCCGGTGCAACGCCAATCGACAGCAGGACCCCGTTTCATGTAGCCTCTACTTCAAAGACTTTTACAAGTACGGCGATTTTGCAATTGGAGGCAAAGGGGATGCTTAAGCTTGATGACAGCCTGACCAAATATTGGCCTTCATTTCCTTATCCTTCTGTTACCATTCAGAATTTATTGAACCATAGTAGTGGTATCCCGGACTATGCCTACTTTTTAACAAAATATGGCTGGAATAAAAAAGAGACAGCTACCAATGATGATGTATTGAATTATATTCTTCAGTTTAAACCGCGTCCGGATTTTAATACAGGCGCAAGGTTTAAGTATTGCAATACCAATTTTGTTTTATTGGCTTTATTGGTTGAAAAGGTGAGCGGTCTGACTTTCCCCTTTTATGTTAAAGAAAATATTTTTCAGGTTGCGGGCATGGAAGACAGTTATATTTTAACTGCCTATAATAAAGGAGATTATATGCCGAGCTGGACAGAAAGCGGACGCGTTTATAATTATGAATATCTTGACGGTTTGTATGGTGATAAAAACGTATTTACAACATGCCGTGATCTGATGAAGTACGACAGTGCAATAAGGACAGGTTTGCTTCTTGATCCGGTTTTGTATTATAAGGCCTGGCAACCCTACTTTAAAGATACCAAATACGATGAACCATGGGAATACTATGGACTCGGATGGCGGTTAAAATTATTTGATAACAACCTGATGATACCTTATCACAATGGATGGTGGCATGGCAACAATGCGGTATTTCAACGTCTTGTGGCCGATACCGCCGTGATTATTGTAACCGGCAACCGTATGAACCGGAAAATATATGCTTCTGCAAAAGTTGCCAATCTTTTCAGAACATATTATCCTGATAGTATTCTGGCTGAAATGGACAGTACGAATGCTACCACCATGGAAGAGGGGCAGGGCGACAAACACGCGGATGGTCAGGCAGAAACAGTTTCTACAGGAGAAAACGGGAAGGTTGAGCAAAAGGATGGCCCCATGCAGATTTCAAACAAATCAAAGCCCCCTAACCGATGAATATCTTTTACCGATCACAGATACAGGCATGGGATCGCTATACGATAGCTAATGAACCCATTGAATCTATTGATTTGATGGAGCGGGCTTCAGGCAAAATATGTGATTGGTTATTAAAAAGATTTTCAAATGCTTCTTCACGCTTTTTATGCATTTGCGGAACAGGTAACAATGGCGGCGACGGATTTGCTTTGTCCCGAATGCTGCTCAATCATGGGTATACATTAGAGATTTATATTTCAGAGCAAGGAAATTTTAGTGACGATTGCCTGCGTAACTATACAAGGCTGACTGATTCAGGTTTTGAAATTAAAAAGATAACAGGTCAGAATGATTTTCCCCTTCCGGATGAGGAAGTAATTATAATAGATGCACTTTACGGTACCGGTTTGTCGCGACCGGTTGAAGGGCTGAATGCATTGCTGATAAATCATATAAATGAGCTTCCCAATAAAGTAATCAGCATTGATATGCCATCGGGTTTGCCCGCAGATGGCCTTGCTGCAAATGATGTCGTGGTAAGGGCAAATCATACCTTAACATTTCAGGTTCCCAAGTTTTCCTTTTTCCTGCCGGAGCATGAAATGTTTACCGGAGAATGGGATGTGTTGGATATTGGCCTGCATCAGGGTTTTTTGCAGATTGAGCGGACGCCATATCAATGGATAGATCAGAATGATGTACAATACTGGTTACCGGCCGAAAGAAGCAAATTTGCACATAAGGGAAATTTCGGACATGCCCTTTTAATGGGTGGAAGTTTGGGGATGATGGGTGCAGTAACAATGGCCGCAAAGGCCTGCCTGCGTTCAGGTGTAGGCTTATGCACTACAGGAGTTCAGGATGAAGGAATACCTGTTTTGCAAACTGCTGTTCCGGAAGCCATGTGCGGTTCTCAATCACAGTGGCTGCAGCATTCTTTTTATGCAGGCAAAACTGCTGTAGGATGCGGCATGGGGTGGGTGGCAGATGACTATCATAGCAAATTGTTGCAATGGCTGATATGTAATGTTTCAGTCCCTTTGTTGATAGATGCTACCGGGCTAAACTTACTGGCCCAAAATCCAAAACTGCTTGAACAAAGAAATCCCGAATCTGCAACCATAATCACTCCCCATATTGGGGAGTTTAACAGGCTTACAGGAAAAAGCAATTCGAGTGTGGAACGTCTCGATAAGGCGAAACAGTTTGCATCGCAATACAATGTATTCGTTGTTTTAAAAGGTGCTTATACTCAGATAATTACTCCCGGAGGATTGGTGTATTTTAATAGTACCGGAAATCCCGGTATGGCAAAAGGCGGAAGCGGCGATGTATTGGCCGGCCTTATTACCGGTTTGCTTGCACAGGGTAATATTCCTTCTGTTGCTTGTTTACTTGGTGTTTACCTGCATGGGTTTGCCGGTGACCTCGCTTCCCGCGCCCTTTCTCAACAGGGAATGACACCTTTGGATATCATCCGTTTCTTGCCAAAAGCATGGAAAAAACTTTACCGTTCAAAAGCAATCATTGAAAAGGGGACCTACAGGTAATAGGCAACAGCATATACAATGTATTCTGCAAAAAAGAAAGCCCAGAAGACCATATATGACTTTTTATAATTTTCCCTTTCGTTTATTTTAATGCGCGCGGCACCAATCAGGAAAAGCATTAATAACAGGGCATGGATTAAATAAAAGAATTGCTGATATACCTGAATACGCAGGAGCATACCAAGAACCATCAGGCCCATATAAGATACTGCCACCACTGCAACACCGTACCTGAAAGCAGATAAGGGAGAAATCCCCAAGGCAAGTGTTTTAATATTGAATTGCGCATCGCCACCTGTATCAGGAATATCTTTAAACCATGCAATAGCAAGGCTAAAACCTACAACGAAGAATGTGAGCGGCCAGATATCAATGGGTATTGAAAGGTTATTGGTGAAGCTGTAAACAAATTGCTGTGGCATGCCGACATTCACAAGAAGACCCCGAACCACTAAAATACTTGCTGCAGCTGCTACGTGATGCCGCTTGAATTTTAATGGGGGGAGGGAGTAAGCAGTACCAATACCCATAATTATTATGATTAATATTAAAAGGGCAAGGTTGTTTATGAATGCAAAAAATAATGCAAGTGCCCCGCAAATAATGACAATGGATTTGGCACTTTTCAAAGATAGTTTCCCCGCCGGGATAGGCAGCCATGGTTTATTGATTTTATCAATATCAATATCCTGAATCTGATTCAAACCGGTAATATAAATATTGCATGCAAGCGCACTCAAAATGGTGGTTGCAAGTTGAAAACGGTATTCAAGAAAATAATAACCTGTTTGTTGTGGATACACTACAGCAACCGAAATGGCATACAAAGATAAAATACTGAAAAAGGAGCCGATAATGGTATGCGGTCTCGAGAATTCCCACAGTGTTGTCAATGCCCTCATGTTAATTTTTTACAGCCCTTCCTTTTAAAAGGTAGATGGTGGAAGAAAATGAAGGTATGGTTTCAAAGTTGAATTGATAACTTTTTGTGGAGTAACGATCTGCCATTTCCTGGTAATATTTTTTACTGCCGGATTTGAATACCGAAATAATCCCGTCAATCATAATGGTAAGGGTGTGAAGAGGAAGCAAATAAGTAAACAACAATCTTTGGAATGAAAATGGTTTCATAAATGGTACGCAAAGCCAATGACCTACCGTGGTAGTTATTATTACCCGAAGTAAACAAATAAGGTCAGGTTGCAATATTTCTGCAATAAAAATTGGCCGAAGGTCCTTTTTTGCCTTTTGAAGTATTATGCCTTTTTCAAAATCATCAAAATGATGAAATGCATTGAACATACTGATCAATCCGTTACCGGGTATTTCGTCACGGAGAATATCAACCTCTTTCTCTGAATATAAAATCAGGGGATTATGTTTATCATTTGGTTGGGTGGGATAAAGATCGGTAAGCAAAACAGGATGATCAATGTCAAGACTTAAGACAGGACCCCCTTTTCCGGAGCATACATCTGTCCATTCTTTTGATGCGGTAATGTTTAAGTGATCAAGAAGTTTTGGACGTAATGGCAGGTAAATTTTGAATACGGTAGCAATGAATGAAATGTATTCCATCTGATGCTTTCTCAAAAATGCAGGGAACCATTTTTTATCTTCAAGTTCTTTCACCGCGGAAAATTAATTTTTAAATGCATAACTGCTGATTGTAAATGTTGTTGTATTGTTGGGGAAGAATTAATTATGAATGTTCCTGTTGTCATTTGCATGCTTCTTCTGATTGCGGTTTCGCTTTGGATTTCTGAGCGGGCATCAAAGAAAAGTAAGATATATACATTATTATCAAGGAAACTGTTACATGTTGCCGGTGTTGGCAGCCTTGCTGTGTCTCCGCTTATCTTTTCTGATTTTTATATATTGACTGCTGTGACAATGGCCTTTTCTTTACTTTTATTCCGGGCCGTGCAACAAAAATGGATTTCGGCAGGCCCTTATCAAAGACGCAGTTGGGGTATTGCAGTTTTTCCCCTTTCCTTTCTGATTCTTTGGCTCTTGTGGGGTAAGTCCAATCCCGCATTGGTCATACTCCCAATGCTTGTTCTTACCCTGAGCGATGCCATCGCAGCCATTGCAGGCAGCGTTTTTGAAAAGGTACCATACTATTTAACCGGGGATCCAAAGTCTTTGTCAGGCAGTTTTTCTTTTTTTGTGGCAACCGTTTTTTGCCTGTGGCTTTTGCCCATGATTCCGTTATTCAAAGAGTTACCCGGCTGGCAAAATCCTCTGGAATTGCTTTCGTTTTCAGAGAAACTCATATTGTTAGTAGCAATTTCTTTGGCCGGGGCCATAGCCGAAGGCACCACAAGCGGTGGATGGGATAATCTTTCCGTTCCCCTGATTATTTCCTGGTTGCTTGCGGTTTGGCCATCCAAAAGCAGTTTTTTTATATGGATGATCCCCATCCTGATGATTTTACTGTTTTTATTTTCGGTTTATTCGGTGAAAAATGGTTGGCTGAACAAGGGTGGGGCATCGGCAGCGTCCCTTCTTGGATTGGTGGTTTTTTCCGGCGGTGGTTGGCAGGCAATTTTGATGATGGCATTTTTTTTTATGGCAGGTAGTCTTGCTGGCAAATTAAAAACCGGCCCAAAACAAAGTGATGCCAAAAAGGGAAAGCCAAGGGATTATATGCAGGTATTGAGCAACGGAGGCATTGGCGGAATATGTATGGTTTGGGCAGGGTTGGAACCTGCTCAGTTGGATAAGGCTCTTTTTGTGTTAGCGGTTTCAGTTGCCATAAGCACTGCCGATACTTTGAGCAGCGAAATCGGCATGTTTTTTAAAGGCAGGGTGGTTGACATTGTCAACTTTAAGCCTGTTTCACCGGGGCTTTCCGGTGGCATATCGTTTCAGGGCACCCTTGCCGGTGCATTGGGTTCGGGCATTATCGCCGTTCTGGCGTATTGGCTGAAAATTCAAAATCCTGCCATAATATTTGCCGGAGGATTTGCCGGAATGCTCCTTGACAGTATTTTGGGAAGTTTGTTTCAGGTCAAATATTTGGTTAACGGGGGACTTTCCGATAGTCCGGGGGTGCAGGAAAATCCCGGTTCCTGCAAAATGGCACCGGATTTTGGGGCTACTCTTCAATCAAACAGGGAAAAAGAAGCATCCTCGCAACACCTGAAAGGTTTGAAATGGGTTTCAAATGACATGGTAAACCTGTTAAGTAATTTAATTATTAGCGTTACAGTGGCTGTTTTATGGCAGCTTTTGTGGAAAGGGGGATAAATTTTCAGAATTTTCAGTTTTTATTTTTGATAATTGGCCGTTCACTCCTACCTTTGCCGTCCAATTTTCAAAAAAGGATAGAATGCC
Source organism: Chitinophagaceae bacterium (assembly GCA_025455245.1). Lineage (GTDB taxonomy): Bacteria > Bacteroidota > Bacteroidia > Chitinophagales > Chitinophagaceae > Phnomibacter. Next base: position 8,440 of record JALOMX010000001.1, on the reverse strand, counting down.
TACCATACAGCAACTCGTTAGAAAAGGCAGGGAAGTAATAAAAGCCAAGAGCAAAAGCCGTGCATTAGATGCATGTCCTCAGCGTCGTGGCGTATGTACCCGCGTTTACACTACTACTCCTAAGAAGCCTAACTCTGCGCTTCGTAAAGTAGCCAAGGTTCGTTTAACCAACAAGATTGAGGTAATTGCCTACATTCCCGGTGAAGGCCACAACCTTCAGGAGCACAGTATCGTACTGATCCGTGGTGGTCGTGTAAAAGACCTTCCGGGTGTACGTTACCACATTGTTCGTGGCAGCCTTGATACTGCCGGTGTAAAAGACCGCAAGCAAAGCCGCAGTAAGTATGGTACCAAAAAGGAAAAGGCCAAGAAATAATCTTATTTCCTTTTAAACCAATTTAAAGTACGCAAGAAATTGTAATATACCATGAGGAAAGCGCAAGCCAAAAAGTTACCATTAGCACCGGATCCCCGTTTTAACGATGTGCAGGTAACCCGTTTTGTAAATAATATTATGTGGCAGGGAAAAAAGAGCATTGCTCTTACTATTTTCTACGATGCACTTGAAAAAGTGGCCAAAATAACCGGTGAAGACGGTTATGAGGTTTGGAAAAAGGCCCTTTCAAACGTTTCTCCTGCTGTAGAAGTCCGCAGCCGCAGGATTGGTGGAGCTACCTTTCAGATACCCACCGAGGTTCGTCCGGATCGCCGTACAAGCCTTAGTATGAAATGGCTGATCCGCTACAGCCGTGAACGCAACGGTCGCAGCATGGCCGATAAGCTTGCCAACGAAATTGTTGCTGCAAGTAAAGGTGAAGGCGCCGCTTTCAAAAAGAAAGAAGATGTACACCGTATGGCAGAAGCCAACAAGGCGTTCAGTCACTTCCGTGTATAACCACGAGTTTTATTGTTTTTGGTTTTGGTGAATAATTGAGGTCCCGCTTCCAGTAAGGAAGCGGGATTTTTTAATTTAATTGAATTCTATTCAGGCGGCAGGTGCAACAACTTATAGGCTTCTATTTCACCCATTATGGTCGCACCGAACTGTTCCATTATTTTTAGCCTCACATAGCTGACCCTTGCTTCGGGAAAGGTTAAAATGCGTTTGCGCCCTATAGTTGTACCTTTTAAAGTTTGGATAACCTTGGCATGTTCGTCCCACAACTCAACCTCAAAACCTGCACATGCCTGACCAAATGCAAGGTTTTCCCTCAGGCAAATAGCGTTTATTTCAACAGGTGAATCCCAGTACATATTGACAATTACACCTGATTCCGGTATCCTGACCGATGTTTCCGGATTGCCATCAGCAAGCGTGGGAACCCTCAGGGTAATATCATCATGAAAAAGCTGCACATGTGCAGTAGATGCCAGGTTATTTTTGAAGGAAGCCCTCAATGCAGCAAAACCCATAACGGCCGCCGAGTCCTTTTCATGTATCAGGCCTCGTGGGTCCGGGGGAATATTCAATAACAAGTTGGCGCCCCTGCCCACCGATTTTAGGTAAAGGTCGAATAGAGTCTCTGCTGTTTTCACCCGATCATCTTCCGACGAGCGGTAAAACCATCCCGGACGTATGCTGACATCTGCCTCACCGGGCATCCAATGTTTACCAAAAGCGTTTCCGCACCTGAGTGTGTCCGGAGGTGGTGCTCCTTGCCCCCTTTTATATCCTGCGGTATCCAGCCGGTTCCAGTTGGTTTCGCCGGCAATTCCCGCTTCATTTCCAATCCAACGTATATCGGGGCCAATATCGCTGAATATGATGGTGTTGGGTGAAAGCGCTCTTACCGTTTTTTCAAAACGTGCAAAGTCGTATTCCTGTTTTTTGCCATTTGGCCCCTCGCCATTGGCGCCATCCCACCACAGTTCCCAAACGGGCCCATAGTTCAGGATTATTTCCCGGAGTGTATTGTCAAAAACATCATTGTACTCCGGTGTACCGTATTTTGGATGGTTTCGGTCCCAGGGTGATACGTATACTCCGAATTTCAAACCGTATTTTTCACATGATTTTTTGAGGTCAGCAAGAACATCACCTTTCCCGTTTTTCCACTTGCTTTCCCGAACGGTATGACTGCTATAGGCGCTCGGCCAAAGGCAAAATCCGTCATGATGTTTTGCTGTAATAATCATTCCGGCTGAGCCGGCAGCTTTTGCAATCCGGCACCATTGGTCGGTGTCCAATCCGGTTGGGTTGAAAACTTCTGATTTTTCCTTTCCATCACCCCATTCTTTTCCCGTAAAAGTATTGGGCCCAAAATGGAGAAACCAATAATATTCATCCTCATGCCATGCAAGTTGTTGTTTGGTAGGTTTCGCCGGCTGCGAAAAAACAGGCATCGAAACCCGCAGAATAATCAATGTAAAAATCAGGGTTCTTACCATGGCACTTTTTTAAATGGCAGGATATTAATGTTTCACACCGGTTTTTTTTACCCCTTCGGCAGGTATATCATTCAAAACGGAACCAGTCAAAATCTGCAAAACCGGAATCATTTATTTTGCCTTCGCGGGTGCAGAATAAACCCACTTTACCGCCTTTCCACCGGCCTGCTTCAGCCTGAAACGGATCGCCTGTTTCGGTAAATGACTTCCCATCAAGGCTGTAGCTGAATTGGCAAAGACCACCTGCCAATACTTTCACCCGAAGATAAATAGATGTGCTTTCCCATTTTCCGAGGAGGCTTTCCTTTTCAACTTCTCCTTTTTCGGCATTTTTACATAAAGTTTGTACCAGGTAAATCCCATCCTTTTTGCTTTTTAACGAAAGGCCTGCATAGCTAAATCCCATGATTACCAATCCTGCTTTTTCGTTTTCAAGGGCTTTGTTGGGTACGAAGGTCATTTTCGTGGTTACCGTAAATGTTTCTGCAGGAAATTTTTGCAGTAATACATTAGGCGCCTGCCATAGGTTTTTGGCCGTATGGGGCATTTGATCGCTAAACAACCGCAGATGGCCAGCCGAAGGATTGGGAAACGCCCAGGTCACTTTTGGGTTTGCCATCCACTGCCATTGCAGGCCAATTCCGGGTTGGTCAAATTCATCTGAATCTTCGGGGGTTTGAATTGGGTAGGTCTTACCCACATTTGGTTTTTTATGCACCATTACAGGTTCCCCTTTACCATCTCCGTCCTTGTCCTCCCCAATTACGGGCCAGTTGTCTGCCCACTTCATGGGTTGCAGATGAACAATACGTCCATATACCCCTTTATCCTGAAAGTGAAGGAACCAGTCTTCACCGGTTTGGGTAGTTACCCATGCACCCTGATGCGGTCCGTTGATAGAAGTATTGCCTTGATCCATAACGACTTTACGTTCGTATGGCCCGTAAATATTTTTTGACCGTAAGGCCAATTGCCATCCGGTGGAAACGCCCCCTGCGGGGGCAAAAATGTAATAATATCCATTGCGTTTGTAAAATTTGGGACCCTCCACAGTAGGATCCAGCACGTGGCCATCATAAACCAATACCCCTTCATCAATGGCTTTGGTTCCATCGGCCGAAAGCCGTTTAATAGCCAAGATACTTTTTATCCCTGCCCTGCTTCCTGCATACGCATATACCAGATATACTTTACCATCATCATCCCAAAGCGGGCAGGGGTCAATCAGGCCTTTTCCGGCTGCCACCATCATCGGTTCGCTCCATGGGCCCTCGGCCCTTGTGGCTTTGGTAAGATAAATTCCAAAATCAGGATCGGGGTAATACAGGTAAAACTCGCCCTTATGATACCGGATTGATGGCGCCCAAACACCTTCTCCATGACGGGGTGTAGAAAAATGGTCGTGCGGAGGCATGCGATGCAATGCATGAGCAATCAGCTTCCAATTGACCAGGTCTTTTGAATGAAGAATGGGTAATCCCGGAATATCTTCAAAAGAGGATGAGGTCATGTAGTAATCATCGCCAACCCTTATGGCATCCGGATCTGAATAATCGGCATGCAAGACGGGGTTTTTATAGGTGCCGTTACCATTGTCGGCCACCCAAACTTTGGATATAAACGGTGCCTGACCAAAGCTTGTCAAAGAAATTTCAATCAAACAGAAAAAACAGGCAGCAACCACCGCGGGGAACTTCACATCAATTGATTTTGCCATGAATAAAATGATTAATCCTCCATCATCATTAAGTTGGCAATTTCGGTTCTTTTTGAACCGAACGGAAAATATTTGCATTAAAAAATCCAGATGAATATGGAAAACAGCCCTTCTTTCTTTTTTTATAATGCCCTCAATTGACCCCCTAAAACAATCGTTGTAATACCCGTGCCCGCAGGAATTGAAATCCCATTCACGCTGACAGTCCCCGCGGTACGGTTGTAAAATAAAAAAAGTTCCCCGTTCGTCAGCGGAAAGGAAGTTGTATACGGCCCACCACCGGTGATATCATATACCGGCGAACGGGTTGACACATTGGTACCGCTATTCAAACCTGTAACTGCAAGGCGCATTCCTCCTGAAGAAAGATAAAATGCATTGGAGTTCCCTGTGTTTTCGGCCTGAATGGAACTGCCGTTTCCGTTGTGTGTGGCAAAAAGAGCCGCCGCGGTATTAGCCGGATTATTGACTGTGAAAAATCCCGCACGTCCTAATCCATCCGTAAACCCACGTATGGCACTCTCAGCATTTGAAGTATTGTTTATTTGAACCTGCAATGCCCTGCCTGTTCCGGTTTGGACAGCAAAAACAGTATTGCCGCTCCCGGAGGTGGTTGCATAAAGGCCATTTGATGAGCCGGAGGCGGTGGCCCACATGGCGTTACCGGTTCCATTGGTTTGGGCAAATATGGCAGGCGAACCGCTTGTAGCATTTGAAATAATGAAAACACCGGCAGCCGATCCGGTACCTTTATGTTCACCGTAAACAGCCGAAGATGCAGGCCCGTTTCCATTCGAAATGCCTACAAGGCTTGCACCTGAACCGGTATTTTCTGCAAACAGTCCTACACTGTTTGTACCTCCGTTTGAGGTTACTATTACGGCCGGTCCGTTATGATTCACATTGTTTACCTGAAACCTGCCTGCGCGCCCCAGGCCGGAGTTGGTGGCGCTGATGGTATTGGCATTATTCGTGGCATTGGACGAGATGAAGTTGGCAGCTGCACCATTTGCACTGTTGGTGAGCGCAAAAAGCGGTGCAAAAGCGTTTTGCTGATCCTGGTTTTCGAGGTACATAATGCCAACTGACACCCCTGTGTTGCTTTTATATTTCAACCCGATCATATTGGTGCCACCCGGTCCGTTTTCAAGGCTGTCGGCGTAGGGAAACCGGATAGCCCAAGATGGTTTCCATCGGTTGCCGTCCCACATGTACATACCATTTCGCACACTGTCGTACACCACAAGCCCCTTTTCGGTCATACCGAGGTTGTTTACCATGGCTCCGGCGTTCATTTGTCCCGGTGTAAGTCGGGTAAGCATCAACCCCTGATTGCTGTTGGGCGATTCGAGGTGAAGGATGGCATTCGGGTGAGGGGCATTGGTTCCAATGCCAACTTTATTCGACTGTGCCAATGTGCTTTTGGATGTCATCAGGGTGAAAAGCATGACCACGGACCTGCACAAGCGTTTTAATTTCATAATGGGTAGAAATTGTTGATTAAGAAATCTGCATTTAAAAGTGGACAATTTTTCCGGACCCTGCAATAATGAAAAAGGATTATTTTTCAGCCAAATAGCTTTTTTGTATCAATGGAAAATAAAACATTCTTCGTAACGGGCTTATTTCCCGATTGGGCCGGTAAATCATTTTTTCCTGCCCGGGTTACTGTATCCAACGGGCAAATTGAATCAGTAAATAGAGGAGGAGCAGAAATTGAAGGACCTCTTCCATATATCCTTCCCGGCTTTATTGATGCGCATGTACACATTGAAAGCAGCATGCTTATTCCTTCGGAATTTGCAAGGATGGCCGTAGCGCATGGCACTGTGGCAACCGTAAGCGATCCCCATGAAATTGCGAATGTTTGCGGTATACATGGGGTAGAATTTATGATAAATAATGGTAAGAAAGTGCCCTTTAAATTCAATTTTGGAGCACCAAGTTGTGTGCCTGCCACATCCTTTGAAACGGCCGGCGATGCAATTGATGTCCGGGCAGTATCCGCTCTCCTGCAAAGGGATGATGTAAGGTACCTGAGTGAAATGATGAATTTTCCGGGGGTGTTATTCAATGATCCGGATGTTATGCAAAAAATCGCCGCTGCCAAATCCCTCAATAAACCCATTGATGGTCATGCACCGGGATTAATGGGAGAGAAAGCACAGCAATATATTGATGCGGGCATAAGTACTGATCATGAGTGTTTTACCTATGAAGAAGCGCTGGATAAGCTGCGGCGGGGCATGAAAGTGATCATCAGGGAAGGAAGTGCCGCAAAGAATTTTGAGGCATTATATTCCCTGCTTCATGAATGGTATGGACAAATGATGTTTTGCAGTGACGATAAGCACCCCGACAACCTGGAAGAAGGGCATATCAATAGACTTTGTGCAAGGGCAGTAGAAAAAGGAGTGGATGTTTTTAAAGTATTACAGGCCGCATGTATCAATCCTGTAAATCATTATAAACTGGATGTGGGCATTCTGAATCCCGGTGAACCGGCCGATTTTATCCTGGTGGAAGATCTGATTGGTTTCAGGGTTATAAAAACCTTTATCAACGGACAGCTTGTGGCGGAAAATGGTAAGGGGTTGATTGAAAGGGTTGTTGACCCCGAAGCCGGAAAAATGAACCGATTCAGTTGCAGTCCGGTCAGTCAGGAAGTATTCAAAGTTATCAGCTCCGGAAAGGATACGGTTCCGGTAATAGAGGCTTTGGATGGGCAATTGATAACCCAAAAATGGTTGTGGCAGCCTCTTATAAGGGATGGCCGGATTGTTCAGGATACGGAAAATGATATTTTAAAAATTGCAGTGATCAATCGTTATCACCCGGCGCCGGTTGCAGTAGCCTTTATTAAAAACATCGGATTAAAAAAGGGGGCCATTGCATCAAGTGTGGCCCATGATAGCCACAATATCGTTGTGATTGGATGCAGCGATGAATGTATGATGAGGGCAGCAAACCTTGTCATTGCCGAAAAGGGTGGGGTAAGTGCAACGGATGGGCTTGAAGACAAGGTTCTTGGTTTGCCTGTTGCGGGTCTGATGTCGGCGGAAGACGGTCATGAGGTTGCATCTGCCTATACTGCTATTGATCAGTTTGCAAGGATAAACCTTGGATCGACCTTGCAATCACCCTTTATGACCTTATCTTTTATGGCACTGCTTGTAATACCCAAATTGAAACTAAGCGACAGGGGACTTTTTGACGGGGAGTCCTTTTCATTTGTGCCCGGCTGGGAAATTCAGGAATAAGATCCGGTTCAGAATATAGCCCAAAAAAATTGGCACATCGATTTGAAAGAAATCAAAATGTGCCAACTATAAAATGGAACCTGCTATTTTAAATGAAAGCCGGCGCTTACATCCCTCTTAGTGTATTGCTCAGCACAATACAGGTTCGGCCGCTGTTTGGCGGAATAGAAATTCCATTGACCGTGGCTGCGCTGGCTGTATTGTTATAAAAGAAAAATGTTTCTCCATTGTTCAGGGGGAAATTGATGGTGAAGGTTGTTCCGCCAGTAATTTCATAGGCAGCGCTTCTGTTATCAATGTTGCCGCTGCTGTTGATTACCCCGGTTGATAACCTGAGTCCACCACCCCAAATGGTTATGGCGTTTCCATTTCCGAAATTGGCAGAACCAAGGGCCGACCCGCCCTGTGCATTTGTACCGGCAAATAAAATGGATGCATTATTGGATGCATTCTGATTTTGAAAATTTCCGGCGCTCCCAAATCCGGTAGTTTTTTCAGCGTAAATGGCATCGCCTACATTTCCGCCTTCAAGTATAACATTTAACCCATTGGCAGATTGGCTTTTGCTGAATATTTCAACGGCCACATTGGTATTGGCTGAATTGGTTGACTCAAATTTGGCTGCACTTCCTGTTCCTGAATTCAATGCATAAACTGAGCGGCCACTTCCATTGGTGGTGGTATGAACACCATCGGCTGCATTGGAAGCATTGTTAATGGTAAAAAAGGCCGCTCTGCCCAATCCATCCGTAAATCCGCGTATGGCGGCCTCAGGATTAGCCGGGTTGTTTATCTGAAATTGTCCTGCACGGCCTGTTCCGGTTTGCCTGCCAAAAAAAGATGCACCGCTTCCGGAAGTTTCTCCGTAAACGGCACTGTAAATATTAGAAGCGTTAGTTATACGGAAAACGCCGGCCGCATCTCCTGTTCCACTATGTTCACCAAATATGGCAGGTGATACAAAGGTATTGCCGCTGCTAAAACCGGCGATGGCAGTACCACCGTTGGTTGCCTGACCTCTTAAGGCAACACTCATAGTTTTCCCATTGGTAACTGCATTTACTGCGGCAACAGT
>JALOMX010000041.1 GCA_025455245.1 Chitinophagaceae bacterium | reverse complement strand
AGATTTTCGTATGCGTGCAAATGTTAAAAACTAATTTTATTCATTATCAAAACACAGTTTTTCTTTGCCCCATGTCTGTGGAGAAGGTTTTCCGTCAGTTTCAGCAAAAGCAATTCAAGCCGGTTTACTGGCTTGAAGGCGAAGAGCCTTTTTTTATTGATCAGGTCGTTGAGATGGCTGAAAAGAGTATCCTTAATGAATCTGAAGCCGCATTTAATCTCAGTATATTTTATGGCCGCGATGCAAACTGGGCAGATGTTGTGAATGCCTGCAGGCGTTATCCGGTTTTTGCCGAAAGACAAGTTGTGATTTTGAAAGAGGCACAGGGCCTTAAAGATATTGAGGAAAAGCTTGAAACCTATGTTGAAAACCCTTTGTCAAGTACCATTTTTGTGGTTGGCTATAAAGATAAAAAGGTTGATGGCCGCAAGCGCTTTGCCAAATTACTTAAAGAAAAGGGCGAACTGATCACTACCAAAAAACTGTATGAGAATCAATTACCGGAATGGGTTACGGGAATGGTTCAATCAAGGGGTTTTTCAATTGATCAGAAAGCTGTGTTTTTATTGGTAGAGAATATTGGCAACGATCTTGGCAGGCTTTGGAATGAAATCGGAAAGGTGACCATCAACCTTGAAAGCCGCAAGCATATCACTGTAGATGATATTGAGGAATACGTAGGCATCAGCAAAGAATACAATGCACTTGAGCTTCAGAGTGCCTTAACCCAACGGAGCCTTACCCGCTGTCTGCAGATCATTCAGTTTTTTGAAAGCAATCCAAAAGCATTGCCCATTCAAATGCTGCTCCCTTCTTTGTATACTTTTTTCAGTAAAGCCTACCTGGTATTTGGTTCCGGAACCAACAATGAGTTTGAAATCAGTAAATATCTTGGATACAACGGCCCGAATCCATATGTAAAGGATATAATTCAATGTGCCCGTAATTACCGCCAAAAAGGTGTTGAGCAGGCTATTTTATTGTTGCATGAATACAACCTGAAAAGCATCGGTATTTACAATAACTCCACTTCTACATCCGAAGCAGATCTCCTGAAGGAAATGATCGTGAAGATGGTATATGCATCGCAGCAGGCCTGATCAGGGGCTTATTCAAAAGAATCATAAGTTGTTCCGGTTAACTGATAACTGCTATCTTAGGTTTGGAGAAAGAAAGCTAAGGCTGTTAACCTCTGTATATCCCACAAGTTCATCGGCCCTGCCACCAAAAGGACGGTAATACACCAAAATACTGTATGTGTTTTCTGCTTCCCAGTTACTACCTTCCGTAAGCATCAGTTTGGGGAGTTCCTTAGGATTATTTATGGATTTTGTGACATAAATATAAGAGTAATACCCGTTTTTCAGCATGATTGATTTTTCATATACCTGAAGGTTTTCATTCCATGTCATGGCAAAATTGTCGCTGAGTTCAAAATTGGTCATTTCACCATATAAATAAACCCGTTGGTTTTTATACAAGGAAGGATCTTTTGGCAGAAAAGTAAAATGTACATTGGCATAATCGCTTTGCCACCATGGATTCACATTTTCAATATTGTCAATATAATATCTTCCGTTCAAATCGTTGTAATACAAGTATCGCAGGGAACTCCTGACGGTATCCGGACGGACAAACACGTTGTATGAATTGGGATTGTAATCAACGGATGCCACCCGGTCGCTTTGTAGCCGGAGGCTGCGGAGATCAAGCCATCTCCACTCTTTTCCCGATTCAAATACAAAATTGTCCTCGGCACTGTATTCATATAATTTACCCCTGATGAACGTTGGGTTGGAAGCTTCCTGTTTCATATCCCACCGATGGTTCTGCATCACCACAATTTTTAGCTGTTGTGCGGGATTATATACATCAAGCGCTTTGATATCAACTCTTGAAACGACTTTTTGATGCGATTGAAAAAAGTTTTGGTTGAAAGGCTGACGGACCTCGGCTGCAACGGTGGCTTTTTCATCCAATACTAAAAATCTGCGGCTGAAAACAACTTTGCTTGTATCCCCGTTCAAAAAAACAAGTAACAGGTAGTTACCTGATCGGGTGGGCATACAATTTCGGTCGGGGAGGATGGTGGTGTAATGGAAGTACCTTGTAAAAGTAGCGCTTGATGCCCTGTATTGGTTTATGCGGTTTTGTGTGTAGCCCTTTATATAGTCCATCTGACTAAGGTTGGTACGGCTCCAATCGCTGTTGCAAAGTATGTAGGTATAAAAATAATTTTTTGGACTGTTTTGCAGGTCATCAAAATGCAATTCCATTTGCTCTATATTCCCAAGCCGCATTACCGGAAAAATAACCTGATCTGCCTTTTTGAAAAACTTAATGGATTTGACGGTACTGCTGTAAACCGCCTCGGGGGTAGGGTTGGTTTGCGTGAAGGCTTTTGTATGAAAAAGTTGAATGGAAATAAAACTCAGCAAAACCAATCGAAAAGCCTGTATCATGCAAAAAAAATTTAAAGTAAGTTCTAAATCAGGATTCTTCCTTTTCTTCTTTTTCACTTTCTGTTACTACATAAACGAGAATTTTATCTATCCTCGCTCCGTCCATATCAACTATTTCAAAAGAAAAGCCCCTCCATTCAAAGGTATCGCCTGAAACAGGAATTCTTTCCAGATGATGAATAATGAATCCGCCAAGGGTGTCATATTCCTGTTCGTCATCCATCCAGTTTTCCTTATCAAATTTTGCCAGGAAATCGTAAAACGGTAATTGTGCATCAATAAGAAAACTCCCATCCTTTCTTTCAATGATTTCGTATTCATCATCGCCAGCTTCCGGCAGGTCTCCCACAATAGCCTCCAGAATATCATTCAGGGTAATCATACCCTGCAGTGTTCCGTATTCGTCCACAATAAAAGCCGAATGCACTTTTGTATTCCTGAACTTCTCCATCATCTGATAGGGAGAAATGTTTTCCGGCACAAAAACCGCAGGCCTTAAAAAAGTTTTTAAAGGGGTCGATTTATCGGCAAGTACAACATTTTTCAGTTGTATAATTCCTTTTATCTCATCAATATTCCCATCGCAAAGCGGATAAACACTATGTGGGGTAGGCTGCATTTTTTCAAGAAGGTCAGCCATGAAACCTTTTACATCCAACCAAACAATATCGCTCCTGTGAGTCATTAAGGATGTAATGCTGCGGTCGCCGAGATGAAACACCCTCTCTATTATTTCCTGCTCCTTTTCATCTATTTCCCCGCTTTCAGCACTTTCGCTTACAAGGGCTTTTATTTCCTCTTCTGTAACAGCCGAAGGGGAATTGTTTTTTATGTTGAAAATCCTGAATACAAATGCAGCCACCTGATTGAGCGACCAAATAACCGGGAAAGAAATTCTGGAAAGGAAAAGCATGGGAGATGCTGAGGCAAGTGCAATTCTTTCTGAATGAACAATTGCCAGCTTCTTGGGAACCAATTCTCCAAACAGAATGGAGAAATATGTTACAATGATTACAATAATGGTTTTGGAAACACCTGCTGCATAAGGGGCTAACCAATCTATTTTAATCAGGACGTTTTCAAGGTCTTTCCCAAAGCGTTCGCCGGAGTATAAACCGGTAAGGATGGCAACGAGTGTAATTCCAACCTGAACAGTTGAGATAAATACTTCAGGTTTCTCTATAAGTTCCAGCACTTTTTTTGCATTGCTTACCCCTTTGTCAGCAAGTTGTTCAATCCTGCTTTTACGGGAGGAAACAAGGGCTATTTCGCACATGCTGAAAAGGCCGTTTAGGATTATTAATCCGACTAATATCAATATTTCTATCATTCAACTTGAATGCTTGATGTACAGGCAAAACTAAAGCATTGTAAATTAATAGTTTCAGGGTTCGGGAAAACCCTCCTTTCCTATGGTATAATTTTAATACGTTTGTGCCTGCATGGTTAGCTTAATTTTTCAAAAAAGTCCGGCCAAAAATGAAGTTTTTGAGGCCAATTCCCGTAAACTGCTTGTTGAAGCCGGTGGTACTCAATTGAGTGTTTTGCTTTGGAACTGCGATGCAAAACGTATTGACGGCATTGAAGTTTTTAACGGGGTTACCGATTGGGATTCAGATTTTTCCGTCATGTTGCAGCAATCACAGTTGCTTCAACTTAGGGAACTTGAAACTGAAGTGTTTGTAAATTCGGAAAGATTTCTACCGCTGCCTGCCTTTTTATATGAAAAGGAAGCGGCTAAAGATCAACTCTCCACTCTTTTTTCCGATCCACCTGACATTCAGTTTACAGGAGCTGATGTTTTACCACAGGAAGAAATGATTTTGTGCTGGGAAGCCCCCCAAAACCTAATACAATTACTTCAGGAGCATTTTTTGGTTGTCAGATGTAAATCAATGGCAACTTTACTCATTCAACTTATGAACGCCATTGGGCCTGAAGTGAACAAAGGGATGATTTTAATTTCCGAATCCATGGCCTGGGTTTGTTTGGGCAGATCGGGGCAGTTGCTTTGTGTGAAAAATGTTCAGGTACAACACCCGGAGGACCTTTCCTATTTTTTGCTTAACCTGACCAACCAATGGGGAATTGAATCTTCACGCATCCATTGGAATGTATCAGGAATGCTGGATAAAGATTCGCCTTTGTTGCAAAGTCCGTACCGGTTTTTTGAAAATTACTCGTTATGGGAAGGGGAGAGTTACAGTCATGATATTCCCGGTCATTTTTTCAGCCATTATGCACATTACCTTTCTTTGAAGTAAGCAGTTTTATTCTAAAAATCAATTGATACATGAGGATTATCGGAGGAAGGCATGGAGGACGAAAAATCAATCCGCCGGTGAAAATGCCTTTCACCCGGCCTACCACAGATATTGCCAAGGAGGGCCTTTTCAATATTTTGCAGAACATGATTGATTTTGAAGATATTTCTACCCTTGACCTTTTTGGCGGAACAGGTGCTATTACCTACGAATTGCAAAGCAGGGGGGCAGAAAAATCGGTCATTGTTGAAAAGGATCCGCAAATGTTTTCCTTTATCAGGAAAAACCTTGAAAGCCTTGGTTTTCAAAATGTTATGGCTGTCAGGATGGAGGTGTTTGAGTTTCTGAAAAACTGTTCCGACCAATATGATTTCATCTTTGCCGGCCCACCTTATGCGTTGCAAACCATTGATGAGATACCAAAAATCATAATAGAAAAAGGCCTTCTTGCTCCGGGTGGCGTTTTTGTGCTTGAACATACTCCCCGAAATAATTATGAAGGCTATAAGGGATTTGTAAAGCAAAGAAATTACGGTACAACTGTTTTCAGCTTTTTTGAACCTGAAACAAATCCGACAATATGAGTTCTAAAAAGGAATTAAGAAAATCATATCTGGAAAAAAGAGCTGCGCTTTCAACCCCGGAAAAGCATGCTTTACTTGCGTCGATGGTTGATAAGTTTCTTGAAATCGATTGGAAATCAAGTGACTTAGGGATGAGTTTTAAGTCCATTTTGAAAAAAAATGAGGTGTCCGCGGATATTTTTGAAACTGTCCTGATAGAGGAGGGTATTGTGCAGCAGTTCTGTTATCCATCTGTCAGATTCTCTGAAAATGAAATGCTTGTATATCTGGATGACGAATTTTTGACCTGGGAAGAAGCCCCCTTTGGCCTGATTCAGCCAAAAAGCGGAAACCTGGTGGAACCGGCCGACATAGATGTAGTGCTTGTACCGTTGCTTGCATTCGATATCCACGGCAACAGGTTGGGGTATGGCAAAGGATATTATGACCGGTTTTTGGCAACATGCCGGGAGGATGTAATGAAAGTCGGACTAAGTTGGTTTAATGCCGAAACAATCATTCCCGAAATTCACGCTTCAGATGTACCTTTAAATTATTGCGTTACCCCACAGCAACTGTATGTCTTTTAATTTTTACCTGTTTCGCGGTATCAGGTTTCTTTTATTGCCCGTTTCCATTTTGGCCGGGTTATATATCCGTTTGCGGAATCTGTTTTATGATAAAGGGTTGCTTAAATCCATTGAATTTAACCTGCCGGTTATTTGCATTGGCAACCTGAGCGTGGGTGGAACCGGCAAAAGCCCTATGACCGAGTACATTCTGGACCTGCTTTCAAAAAGGTATGAGATCGCCGTATTAAGCAGGGGATACAAACGCAAAACTTCCGGCTATTTATTAGCCAATGAAGGCACTACTGCACTTGAAATAGGTGATGAACCCATGCAGTTTTACAAAAAATTTCCACAAGTGGCCGTTGCAGTTGGCGAAGAAAGGATAGAGGCCATTCCCCAACTGTTGCACGACCGCCCAGATACAAAAGTTATTTTACTCGATGATGCTTTTCAACACAGGGCTATCAGGGCCGGTTTTAATATCATCCTTACCGATTTTTCAAACCCCTACTGGCACGATACCTACCTTCCCACGGGAGACTTGAGGGATAACCGATCAAGCGCGGCAAGGGCTGATATTATTATTGTTACCAAATGTCCGGAAGACCTTGGCAGCGGGAAAAAACAGGAAATGCTCAAATCGATCAAACCTCAAAAACATCAAAAAGTATTTTTTACCTCCATCGAATATGGTTTTCCTTACCATATTTCAAACCGGCAGCATATTACGCTTCAAAAAGAACAGGAGGTGCTGCTTGTTTGTGGTATTGCCAATCCTTTGCCATTAAAGAATTACCTTGAACAGCATGTAGATTCCTATTTCGAAAAAAATTATAATGACCACCATATTTTTTCGATTGACGATTTTAAGGATATTGTTGAAAAGTTTAATTCGCTGGATGCTGCCCAAAAGATTATTTTGACAACAGAAAAAGATGCGGTCCGCTTTGAAAAATTCAAGGAGCTGTTAGAAGGGGTGCCGATGTATGTTATACCGATACGGCACAGGTTTCTTTTTGAAGAAGGTGCGCATTTTGAAATGGCTGTTCTGAATTTCCTTCAAAACTTTCCGAATGCAGCTGCAACCGATTAATTATGGCAAAAAAGCAAAAGTCTGGTAAGAATAAAAATAGCCAAGAAACGGCCAAGGGTGTAATTGAAATTACCCGATCGGGTCTTGCGTATGTTATTACAGGCGATCCAGGAGGTGATGTACTTGTAAGGCCTGCCGATTTTAATAAGGCCTTTAATGGCGATACGGTAAGGGTAAAAATTACAAGAAGCGGTTGGGATGGGCGAAAGCGGGAAGGCAGGGTGGAAGAGGTGTTGCACAGAAGGCAGACAGATTTTATCGGGAATCTGCGTCAACATGCGGGTCGTTGGTATTTTCTGCCCGATACAGAAAAGCCATTGCCTCATTTTGAGCTTGACAGCGATCCTGAGGTTGAAATAGATGAAGAGCAAAAAGTAATCGTCAGATTTTTACGATGGAATAAGGAAGACCGAAGGCCTGTTTGTGAATTGAAAGAGGTGGTTACGGATACCAACCTGAGCGATATGGCGATGCGGGATATCCTTCTTGAAAACGGATTTCCCCTCACCTTTACCGATGAGGCACTTGAAGATGCAGAAAGATTACCCGAAACCATCAGTGCGGCTGAACTGAAAAAGCGAAAGGATTTCAGGGAAATACTCACTTTTACCATTGATCCCGCCGATGCACGTGATTTTGATGATGCCATCAGTATCCGGTCACTCAGGAAAGGTATTTGGGAAATCGGTGTGCATATTGCCGATGTAAGCCATTTTGTGAACCCCGGTACCCAACTTGACGAAGAAGCCTGCGAAAGGGCCACAAGTGTATATTTGCCCGATCGTGTAAATCCAATGCTTCCGGAAAGGATTTCCAATGAATTATGTTCCCTTCGTCCTCATGAAGATAAGTACACATTCTCTGCCGTATTTGAGGTAAACAGTAAATGCGAAGTAAAGTCGCTTTGGCTTGGCAGAACGGTCATCCATTCAGATCACCGGTTTACATACGAAGAGGTACAGGAAATTATCGAATCGGGAGAAGGCAAATATTCTGAGGAAATTTTACTGCTGAACAAGTTGGCACAATTACTCAGGAAAAAGCGTTTTGCAAAAGGAGCCATCAACTTCAGCAGTACAGAATCAAGGTTTAAACTTGATGAAAATGGGAAGCCGATTGGTGTGGTAATCAAGGAAAGCAAGGAAGCGCATCAGCTTATTGAAGAATGGATGCTGATGGCCAATAAGGCCGTAGCCGAAAAAGTAGCTGCCATAAAAATAAAAGATAAGCCTTTGCCTTTTCCTTATCGCGTGCATGATCAGCCTAATGAAGAAAAGCTCGAGCCCTTTATGGCTTTTGCCCGAAAGTTCGGATACAAATTCAACACAAATAGCCCGGAATCTATTGCCGCTTCCTTTAACGAAATGCTGAAACTTGCCAAGGGAACACCACAACAGGCTGTTCTTGAACAACTTGGAATCAGGACCATGGCAAAAGCAGTGTATACGATTGAAAATATCGGGCATTACGGACTTGCCTTTGAAAATTATTGTCATTTCACCTCTCCCATAAGGCGTTATCCTGATGTATTGGTCCACCGGATTTTGCAGGAAGTCCTTGACGGAAAGACACATGCAGATAAAAAGCTTGAAGAGAAATGCAGGCATTGCAGCGAACGGGAACGGGCTGCCATGGATAGCGAGCGGGCTGCCAATAAATACAAGCAGGTTGAGTATATGACACAGTTCCTCGGGGAAACCTTTGAGGCGGTTATCAGTGGCGTTGCTACATTTGGTTTCTGGGCCGAAACAGTAGAGCATAAATGTGAAGGCCTTGTCAGCCTGAAAGACCTGAATTACTACGATGATTACCGCCTTGTTCAAAGCGATTACGCCCTCGTTGGTTACCGGAGTGGTCGCAGTTTCAGAATGGGTGATACGGTAAACATCAGGGTGGTGGCAGCCAATCTTGAGAAAAGGCAGATTGATTTCGAATGGGTTCCCGAGGGGGAATTAAACAGAAGTAAAGGCCGGCCTGCAAGCAATAGAGTCAATAAAACACAAGGCGCTAAGCAAAGCAGGGGAAAAGCACCTATCCCTAAAAATATGCATCGCAAAAGAAAGCGTTAACTACCTGAAGGAAGCTTATGGCTTATTCGTATTTTGATGAAAAATTGCCACACCTCATTATCATTGGAGGCGGATTTGCAGGTCTTGAACTTGTAAAAAAACTTGGAAATAAGCCGTACCGAGTTACCCTGCTCGATAAAAATAATTATTTCACCTTTCAACCTATGCTTTACCAGGTGGCGGCGGGTGGCATAGGGCCCGATGGTATTGCCTATCCATTGCGCAAAGTCGTGTCACGTTACCCGAATATAGTCTTCAGGATGACGGAGGTTCGCCAGGTGGATACCCAAAGCAACAGCGTACACACAAGCATCGGCGAATTTTCCTATGATTACCTTGTTATTGCTATTGGCGCCCAAACCAACTTTTTCGGAAACACGGTACTCGAAGCAAATACCCTGCAATTAAAATCCGTGTCTGATGCTTTACAACTGAGAAGTTCTATTTTATTGGCTTTTGAAAAAGCACTGACCGCAAAAAATGAGGCCGCGCAACGTAAACTGCTCACATTTGTAGTGGTTGGTGGTGGGCCAACCGGCGTAGAAACAGCAGGCGCCCTTGCCGAAATGAAGAAACATGTTGTGCCTTCTGATTATAAAGAACTTGATGCAAGCCGGATGAGCGTTTACCTTATCGAAGCCTCACCAAGGGTATTGTCTTCCATGTCTGAAGAATCCTCAGATGCTGTCCTGAAGTTTCTTACCGGAATGGGTGTTGAAGTATTATTAAACACCGCTGTAGAATCCTACGATGGAAATATCCTGAAACTGAATAATGGGAAAATTATTGAATCTGATACGGTGCTTTGGGCTGCCGGTGTTAAATCAAACAACTTAAAAGGTATTGACAAAGAATTTTTGGGAAAGGCCGGTCGGTACAAGGTAAATGAATATAACAAAGTGATTGGCCTTGAAAATGTATTTGCATTGGGTGATGCAGCTATCATGGAAGGTGATCCCAATTTTCCGATGGGACATGCCATGATTGGAACACCTGCCCAACAACAGGCAAGGCACCTTGCAAAAAATCTTATTCGGGCC
>JALOMX010000329.1 GCA_025455245.1 Chitinophagaceae bacterium | reverse complement strand
TTTTACATGTTTTTCCTGCTATATTACCGCGAGCTTGTTTTTGCCTTTTTCTCCAAAAAATACATCGACCCCAAGCGAATGGTTTCTGTTCGCAGTCAGTTCAATCAGTCGCTAGCCATTGTAAGAAGTTATATTTTCGGACTGCTTGTACTAACCCTGGTATCAGCAGTAATGAATTATATCGTGTTGCTGATATTCGGACTCGATTTTGCTTTGTTTTTTGCCATATTCCTTGCTGTCCTGAACCTTATTCCGTTTATAGGTAATCCATTGGGCCTGCTTACCATTTTTATTTTTGCTGCCATTACCAAGGATACCCTGTTTACCTCGTTAATGATTATGGCAGCGCTTTTTGTGGCCAATTTTTTACAGGATAATATGGTTCGTCCATGGCTGATGGGCGACAAAATGAAGCTGAATGCCTTTGCCATTTTTGTTTCCATCATTATTGGCGGCATGATTTGGGGCGTTTCGGGCATGATACTGTTTATTCCCATTACCGGCATAATAAAAGTAATACTGGAAAGCAGCAGGGAAACGGAGCACTATGCTATTTTCTTATCCGAATTGCCAGCCAAACCTGCATTAAAAGTTAGGCCTGTCGAAAAGGGCTGATGGTAAACATTGGGTACATCAACTCAATAGTCATCTATATCATCCCAGTATTTTTCCGGAAGATTAAATTTCTCAACGGATTTTTCAAATTCCTTTCGTTCCTTTTTATCTTTTTTCACCCCAAGATTGGTAAGCAAACCTTCGAGGCCAATTTTAGCCCAGAAATTGAAGATACTTTTTTTGCGGAGCCGTTCCTTAAACAGCAGGTTGGTACGCCCGTTATCATGTTTGCGCAAGAGCAGACCGGCAAAAAAGTTTTCGATACTGATCAGGAATTTGCCTTTGGTTTCTTCTGTTTTTAAAAGTTTTGCATGCAGGTTGTGGTAACGAAGATCCATGGTACCATAGGCAAAATAGTCATTGCCGTTGGCTACAAGCAATAAGCTGTCTATGGTTCCTGATTCAATTTTAAGACCCATTAAAGGAGTAAGCAGCTTATTCATTTCCGGCATGTTGAAATGGCTCATGCGAACGCGCATCCAAAATCCCTGAAGCGTATCATCGTACGATTGCTTAAAATGCAGCCGTAAGGGATCGGTACCAAAAAAGCGGGCCCTTATACGGGTATCAAGCGTATCCCTTTCCTGTACATCCCAGGTTTTTACATTTTTTACATAGCCATTCATTTCGGTAAAAAAGATATGCGTTTCCTTGCCTGTTTTTTTACTGATTTCATGTGCATCCACGCGGGCGTTTTTTAGCAGCAGGCTGTCAATTTTAAGGTTTAAAGGAATTCGGGTAAACATTTGGGTAAGCAAAGGACGGTAGGCAATGGTATCTTCCAGTTTTGTTTTATCCTTGGATGTGGTAAAATGCAGGTTTTCCGTACTCATTTTTGCAACATCTATGTGGGGCTTTTTATCCGCTATCTGCATACGGATATCTGATAGTTTAACCTTTCCGCCCGTAATGGTTTCATACCCTTTTTCATAAGGGCTTGTTTCCCATAGCGCTTTTTTGGATAACTGATTGAGAATGGCAAAACTATCAAGCGATAAAGAAACAGAAGGGCTTCCCCCTGCGCGCATCTGCCAGGCGGATATGCTTTTTTGTGGTGTGTGGAACTGAACATTCGCCTCTTTAAGCCACCAATTGGAGTGGTACAATATTTTATCCACCGTTATACTGTCGCCTTTGGCATAGTCAAAATTACCTAGTCCTATTTCACCGGCCTGCAGGTAAATGGTATCCTGCTTTTTACCGAATATGGTGTGGGAGATATCCTGAATCTGCGCTGTATCCACATGCAAACTGAAATACTTGCTGATGGTATTGTATTTGAGTTGACTGAGATTTATTGTAATGGCAGAAGGATGAATGGCCAAACCCTTGATTTCACTTTTCGGGTTGGTGGTTTTGTAACGCAGGCGGCCGACCGAAATTTCGGGTTGGTTGATGGTATGAATATCGTCCAGTATAAAAGTTCCGGTATATACCTTGTGCCAGGATATTTGTTTGCCTTCTCCATCGGCAATGGTCAGGTCAACCGAAGGTTCGGTTAACAGCAGCCTTTTTAACGAGAGATCCTGGTTAAATGCCTTTCCGGTTTTACTTGCAGCTTCCTTTGTTTTTGTTTGCTGTCGCAGGGCAATGTCAAGTTTAGGCTTGGTCATTTCAATATCATCAACCCTTAGCGAGGGCCAATGGCTTGAATAAAGACCAAGCTTAATGTTGAGTGCTTCTGTTGAAAAATCAATGGTTGATTGCGGACTTGATTTACTGCCTGCTGCATTTCGAATTTCAATTGTACCGGGTTGAACAATATCGAGGCTTCCTGCTTTGAAGGTAATACTGCCAAAGGCTGCATTTGTATTGGCTGCATTTACGGCAAGCGTATTCCAGTAAAATTCTTTATCCCTGAAAATAAGGTTGCCA
Organism: Chitinophagaceae bacterium; assembly: GCA_025455245.1. GTDB lineage: Bacteria > Bacteroidota > Bacteroidia > Chitinophagales > Chitinophagaceae > Phnomibacter. Next base: position 815 of record JALOMX010000329.1, on the reverse strand, counting down.
ACGCCAATATCAAGCGCGGTAGAAATACCGGTGCTATTCCCTTGCCGCATACTGAATGCCATATTTTTCAACTCAAGTGTATCAATTAAAAAGGATGGAGTTTTACCGGCGGTTTTGTTGGTTTTTTCTTTTTTTATCAGATCAAGACTAATTATTCCGCTTTCAACCAAAACTGCCGATGCGTGAAAATCATTCGTTCTCCTGTAGTTCGAAATACTGTCATTGATGAGTAAGGTAACACCCTGGAGATCAATATTTTTTCCCTTTCCAAAGTTTCCCCTGATGGAGCCAAAGTAAAGACCTCGTGGTTCTTTCAGCAACTCCATATCTTCAATGGCAAGTTTCATGTTTTTTCCTTTCAGCACAAATCCTTTCGAGTCAAGGTGCTTAATGGCATGAATAAAATCATGTGCGTCCTGTATCTCGGGAAATTTACTGGCATCAAATACAACGGAAAGCCCGTTGATATTGATCCTGTCGTCGGGCGAAAGCGTGGGTAACAGGGTAAAGTTACCGTTTTCAATGGCAATTTCTTCAAGTGCCACTTTTGATGAAACGGATTCCATCAGGTTGGCAAATAACGCATCCAGATTTTTTTTTGGTTTATGGGTACTATCCTTTACTTTTTTCTGCCTGATGTCGAACGTAATATCGGGATTGACTAAATGGATGGAAGTGGCAGCCAATCTTTTTTGAAAGAGTTCTTCCAGCGAATAGTTTTGGAGCGTGAACGCAGGAATGGATACCCGGAGGTAATTTTTATTTTTATCTGCAGCATTGCTTTCAAGCAGGTAGTTTTTCAATACAAGCGAATT
>JALOMX010000328.1 GCA_025455245.1 Chitinophagaceae bacterium | reverse complement strand
AAATTTCATTAAAAAAATTATTTTTAATGAGGTAAGTGATGAGGAATTGTTTTAATCTGATTAGAATATGATGCCTCGAGTTTTGATATCATAAAATAATTTTATTGAAAGATTTCAGGGCATACCGCGACTCTATTATCAACCAGACCAAGGACACGCTCGCACAAATCAGCAATGACACACTTTACATCAGGATGTATGACCCGCCGTTTGCAGAAAAAGCAAGCCAATATGTATTTACTAATAAAGATGGCTATATAGTGATTAAACTGGATGATGCTGAAAAGAAAAATTATCAGGTCACCATTCTTGAAGAAGATGAAACCCCTTTCATAGATATCCGCAAGGTAAAAGAACCCATGCTGATACTGGATAAATCCAACTTCTATAAAGGAGGATGGTACAAATTCACCCTCAAGGAAAATGGCAGGGTAAAGGAAAAAGGAAAAGTCTTTTTGCCAAAAGATTAGTTTTCCAATTCACCATTCACCAGTTCAACGTCAAAAACTTCCTCAAAGGAACGGCTCAGGATATTTTTTACCAGTGTAAAATCCACCTCGTATCCTAATTCCTTTTTCATGGAGGTAACCTGCTTATCGCGTATGCCGCAGGGTATGATGTTATCAAAATAACTGAGATCGGTATTTACATTAAGCGCCCAGCCATGCATGGTAACCCACCTGCTTGTGCGTACACCCATTGCACATATCTTTCGCTCTTTCCCTTTAATATCGGGATCAATCCACACCCCTGTTTCACCCTGTGACCGGCTTCCTGCAATACCAAAATGGGCAAGGGTTCGTATGATAACTTCTTCCAAAGAACGCAGATACCTGCCGATATCGGTGTAAAACTTCTCAAGATCCAGAATCGGATATCCTACCAACTGCTGAGGTCCATGAAAGGTAATATCCCCACCGCGGTTAATTTTAAAATAATCAATGCCGCGGGCATGCATTTCATCTTCCGTAATCAGCATGTTTTCAAGATGCCCGCTTTTACCAAGGGTGTAAACCGGCGGATGTTCCACAAGCAACAGGCGGTGAAGCGTTGGCCTTTCTGATGCCTGCAAATCAAAAAATCGGGTTTTGAGTGAAACCGTTTCTGCCAATAACTTTTCCTGTAAATCCCAAACAGGTTTATAACGCTGAAAACCCAAATCGGTAAATAGAACCGGCTGCTTTTGCATAAGGTGCAAAGGTAGACAGAACTAACATCGTCAAATGGCCGTTAACTGCTTAATTGTTCATTAATATTTCTCTAAAACAAGATCGTATGCAGCGGGTATTAACCTTTTTGCTCCTATGGGCACCTGTAATTCTCTATTCCCAAAATACCAACAAGGCCAATTATGCTTTGGCAGCAAAATTTTCGCCAAAGAGACTTGAAAAAATGGTCTTTTCAACATCCGTTGATCCGCATTGGCTGAAAAACGGAGATCGGTTTTGGTATATGTACGAAACAAGCGACAGAAAAAAATGGTACATCGTTGATGCAGCCAAAGGAACCAAAACCGAAATGTTTGACACCGACAAAATGGCTGCAGAAATTACGCGCGTGGTAAAAGACCCCTATGATGGTCAAAACCTTCAGATCGACAGCCTTGAGTTTGTGCGTAACGAAACAGCTATACAGTTTACAGTGAAAAGCAGTGTAGAACTGGAGAAAAAGGATACTACCAAAAAACCGGCAGAAACAAAGAAAGAGCCCAAGATCCACTACTTTGACTATGACCTTCAAACAGGCGTTTTGAAGGAACTGACCGGGGTGGACAGGCCAAGAAGAAGGACTGAATGGGCAAGCATTTCACCGGATCAGCGTATAGTGATCTTCAGCAAAAAACATAACCTGTACTGGATGGACAGCGCCAACTACAGGAAAGCCCAGATAAAAGAAGACGACAGTACCATTGTTGAACATCAGTTGACCTTTGATGGGATTGAGAACTTTTCATACGGCGGGGGACGCAATGAAACCAACGTAGATAAGGAAAAAAACAAGGACAAGCGAAAAAGTGCCTTTGTGTATTGGTCGCCCGATGGCAAGCATTTTGCCATTACACGTACCGATGAAAGAAAAGTGAAAGATCTATGGGTAATAAACAGCATTGCTGAACCAAGGCCAACCCTTGAAACTTACAAGTATGGCATGCCCGGAGAAAAAGATCAGCCTATCCGCCATTTGTATATATTCAACATTGCGGATACAAGCAGGAAGGTGGTTGATGCATCTGCATATAAGGATCAGGAAATTGGCTTATGGAGTCAGCCTGCAATGCAAAGCAGTCGGGACGACCGGTTCAGGGCATTGATCTGGCATGGTACCAATGACTACTTCTTTATGAGCCGCACAAGCAGGGATCTTAAGCGTATTGACATTTGCCGCGTAGATGTAAAAAGCGGCAAGGTTACTCCCCTTATCCATGAAGAACTGAATACCTATGTTGAAATCCGTCGTCCGGGCTTGATAAATGGCGGAAAGGAAATAATCCACTGGAGCGAAAGGGATGGTTGGGGTCATTTCTACCTGTTTGACGAAAACGGCAAACTAAAGAATCAGATTACAAGCGGTCCATGGCATGCCGAAGACATTGAAACCATTGATGAAAAAAACCGGGTGTTGTATTTCACCGGAAATGGCAGGGAAAAAGGTGAAGACCCTTATTACCTTCATTTATACCGGGTAGGTCTCGATGGAAGCGGGTTAAAACTGCTTAACCCCGGCGACTTTGACCATCAGGTCAGTGTAAGTGATAATTCAAAATTCTTTGTCAACAATTGGTCGAGGGTCAATACGGTTCCCATGTCGGCACTATACGATGCCACCGGCAAAAAAGTGATGGACCTTGAAAAGGCCGACCTGTCAAACCTGATGGCAGCGGGCTATAAATTTCCTGAACCATTCAAGGTTAAGGCCGCTGATGGCAAAACCGATTTGTATGGTGTAATGTATAAGCCTTTCGACTTTGACAGCACCAAAAAATACCCCATCATCGAGTATGTATATCCGGGACCGCAAACCGAGGCCGTCAACAAATCATTCGGTCGCGGGATGGATCGTACGGACAGGCTTGCACAGGTAGGTTTTGTTGTAATTACGATTGGCAACAGGGGAGGACATCCTTCGCGCAGCAAATGGTACCATAACTATGGCTATGGAAATCTCCGCGATTATGGCCTTGCCGATAAAAAAGCCGCTGCCGAACAACTTGCAGACAGGCATACTTTTATAGATATTGACCGTGTGGGTATCCACGGACATAGCGGCGGAGGTTTCATGAGCACTGCAGCCCTGTTGGTCTATCCCGATTTCTTTAAAGT
>JALOMX010000040.1 GCA_025455245.1 Chitinophagaceae bacterium | reverse complement strand
GCTACATACACACTCACCCTCGTAAGCCGGATGGTTACCACTTCTTCAAAAGTGTCATCATTCATAATGACCATCCTGTACCGGTTCCGTTTCCTTTTAAAAGTTGTTTCTTTTAATTTATTGAGCATATTCAGAGTGGCGATAAAGGTATTGCATTTGGCAACTCAATACCTTTTTCCTTTATTTGTACGCCGTTCAAAAGCCAATTTGTGCAAAATAAACGGGTTGCTGCATCGTTATACGGAAATACATTGTACACAGGTGATTTTTACTTACAAAAATATAAGTCGGCCCTTTTTAATTTTTAGCCTCTTGGCTTTGATTTCCACGGCTTTACAGGCTCAACCGAAACTCGATTTTGAATTAAAAAAACCTAAAGAATTTCAGGAAAGAAAACTGGGAAGCGAAAAAAATGCGGATAAAGATTTTACCCTTGTCCGCCGGTTTTTCCAAAACACCTACACGCATTACAATTATTATTTCAATGCAAACACCCTGATCAATCAGATCATTGAAAATGCTTCGCTTGCACACCGCGATGATTTTACCGAACTTTTGCCTTATTACCCATGGAGCGTAGAACAAACGAGCCAATCGGCCGACATTGATTCTATTTTGGCAACCTGTACGGCAGGCATATTGTTGCACGACCTCAGAAACAACTGGATAGACAATATGTATCTTCTGATGGGGAAAGCATATTACCTCAATCAGAATTTCGATTCCGCCACCATGGCCTTTCAATACCTGAACTATTCCTTTGCACCCAAGGAAAAAGGCGGATTTGACAAACCAATCGGCAGCAACGATGATGAAAAATCAAACGCCTTTACCATCATGTCGAAGGAAAAGAAAAGCTATATTGGTTCAAGACCTCCAAGCCGCAATGATGGTTTTATCTGGGAAATACGCAATCTGACGGATCAGCAAAATTATCTGGATGCATCTTCGTTAATTATCATTTTGCGGAACGATCCAAACTTTCCGGAAAGATTAAGCCCGCAACTGAACGAGGTCACCGGATACCTTTTTTACAAACTAAGCATGTGGGACAGCGCTGCTGTTTATCTGGAAAAAGCTATGCCCATGGCAGCCAATCCTTCCGACAAAGCCCGCAGATGGTTTCTGACAGCACAACTTTACCAATTATCCGGCGATTACCAAAAATCCGCAGCAGCTTATGCCAAATGCCTTGGGCTTGTAACCGACCTCGTTATGGACGTATATGCGCGCCTCAACAGCATAAGGCTCAGAAAAAATGAAGACCCAAAAATCATAGATCAGAATATCAGCGACCTTTTGGCCATGGCCAAAAAAAGCAAGTATGCCGAATACCGTGATATCATTTATTATGCAGCGGCTATGGTTGAAATTGAAAGGAATGGACTTGCAGCCGCTTCCCAATATTTAGAAAAAAGTATTGCTGCCAACACCACCAATACCCAACAAAGAACCCTGAGTCAGTTTGCCTTGGGCAATGTATTTTTTGCCCAAAAGAATTATGGCAAAGCAGGGCCTCCATATGACAGTCTTCAAATCAATCAGTTAAAAAGGGATGATTCTCAAATGGTGGCTTTTCGCAGGCCGCCATGTCTTCAGATTTACGATGCAGAAAAAATGGTGTTTCTGCAGGACAGCCTGATGGCACTGGCTGATATGCAGGAAAATGAAAGGACTGCTATAGTTAAAAAAATTGCTTCAAAGCTCAGAAAGGAAAGAGGCCTTGGTGATGAATCCGAGGAAAATATGGGTGCGGTTTCCAAATCGGCCTTTGGTGATGACAATACGAAAGACCTGTTTGCCATTCCTGCCGGTGGAAAATGGTATTTCGCTGATCCGAACCTGAGGGCAAATGGGTTCAACTCCTTTAAAGAAAGATGGGGCGGCAGGGGCAATCAGGATAACTGGCGCCGCAGCAGTTCACTTGGAACCCAAATGTCCAAACTGCCCGATTTCAACAATAATACGGGCGACCCTGATGCCATGCCTGTTTCTCCGGAAGTATTTGAGGAAACCTTTGACTCAACGGATATTTCTTTTGATAACCTCTACAGCAGGATACCCCTTTCCCCCGAAAGACGAGCCAAAGCAGAAGACCTCGCCATTCAGGCACTGTTCAGAAAAGCAACAGCCCTGCATGAAATGCTGGAGGACTACGAAGAGGCCATAAAAGTTTATGAAGAGATCCTAAAGCGTGGTGCAAAAGGAGAAATTGCAGCCAAGACCATGTTTGGGCTGGTGCATTGCTATAACATGACCGGTCAGACAGCAAAGGCAAAGGCGCTATCTTCCAAAATGGAAACGGAATATCCCGATGAAGTTTCTAAAATAAATGCGCCATTAACTGATGAGAGAACAGCCCTTGAAGATTCAACGTACGAACATATTTATGACCTGTTCATTTCCGGTGAATTTGCCTCTGCATTAAAAGAAAAGGAGAAGGCAGATTCCACTATTGGAAAAGGATATTGGAAGCCCCAATTGTTATACATCCAAAGCGTTTATCATATTCAGCAACGCGAAGACAGCCTTGCCATTTTGCAACTGAATAACTTAGCCAATCAGTTCAAGGGGCATGGCCTTGCAGAAAAGGCAACGCGGATGATTGATGTATTGAAGCGCAGAAAAGAAATTGAAGATTACCTTACAAAACTTGACATTAAACGGGCAGAAGAAGACCAAATGGATTCTTCGCTATTAAGACCATCCGCACCGGTTATTGCGGTCATTCCCAATGCTGCCCCCGTTGATTCCGCGGCAAATGCCCTCGCCTTAAAGGAAGCAGCAGAAAAAGCGGAAAAACTAAAAGAGGAAAAAGAGGCATGGGAAAAGCAGGAAGCTGAACGGCTTGCCCTGGAAGCTGAAGAAGCAAAGAAAGCAGAAGCCAAACGATTGGCTGATGAAAAAGCTGCTGCCGAAAAAGCAGAAGCGGACAGGATTGCTGCTGAAAAAGCCGCCGCTGAAAAAGCAGAGGCTGAAAGATTAGCGGCAGAAAAGGCGCTTGCAGAAAAGCAGGCAGCCGAAAAAGCAGCCTTTGAAAAGGCCGAAGCTGAAAGGCTTGCTGCCGAAAAAGAAAAGGCTGAAAAAGAACTTGCTGAAAAAATTGCCGCTGAAAAAGCCGCTGCCGAAAAGGAACTCGCCGAAAAACTCGCAGCCGAAAAGGCCAAAGCTGAAAAGGAACTTGCCGAAAAACAGGCAAAAGAAAAAGAGGCGCTTGAAAAGGATGCTGCCAATAGAGCCGAAGCAGAAAAAGCCCTTGCCGAAAAACAGGCAAAGGAAAAAGAGGCGCTTGAAAAGGAAATAGCAGAAAAGGAAAGGCTGGAAAAGGAAAAGGCAGAAAAAGAACTCGCAGAAAAACAAGCTGCAGAAAAAGCAAAAGCAGAAAAAGAACTCGCCGATAAAATAGCCGCTGATAAATTACAGGCAGAAAAAGAAATGGCTGAAAAACAGGCAAAAGAAAAAGCAGAGGCTGAAAAACTCGCCAATGAGAAAATAGCGGCAGAAAAGTTAGCAGCAGAAAAACGTGAAGCCGAAAGAAAAGCTGCCGAAGATAAAGCCCGGGCAGAAAAAGAAGCAGCTGAAAAAGCAGCTTTGGCTAAGCAAAATATGGTTGATAATGTGACCATTTTGCCGCCCAAAACGGAGTCTCCGTTTAAAATTAAACCCAATGAAAAACAAGTAGTGGCCATCATCCTGGAAAGGATAGACCCTGCTTATGTTAATGAGATTAGCTATACCCTAACACATAGCAGTCTCCTGAACCGGGATGGCGATGACATTACCGTAAATAAAAAGAAAATCAGGGATAACCTTTGGCTTGTAGAACTCACATCGGCATCATTTATGAATATGCAGGCAGCCTACGATTATATAAAATACATGAAACCCATTCTTCAGAATGACCTTGTTACATGGCTTGATTCCAGCAAGTATAGTTTCATAACCATAAGCGAGGCTAACCTAAAAGAACTTGAAAAATCACAGGACGCTCAACTTTATCTAAAAGTGCTGCGCGAAGCAGTGCCCGGAAAATTCTGACAGCCTTATGCGCATTATATTTTTTCTGATTTTAGCAACATGGTTCATTTCATGTAAACCCTCCCGTTCCGGCGTTTTTGTGGAAACGGTCAATGCAGAACTGGTATCACAATTAATTGCAAAAGCAAAAGATACTGCCTGGATGTCACCCATAACCAACGAAAAAACGCCGGGCATTTGGGTAAAGGGCCTAAAACTCACCTTCGAAACGCCGGGAAATACCACTTTAATCTGGTACGACGAACAAGACAGGGTCACAGGTTTGGTGGAATACAAAAACAATGTGCTGCAGGATTCCATCCAATTCTTTTCCAATGGTCAACGGATGTTTACGTTTTTGTTTAACAAAGAGGGCAAGCCTTCGGGCCCGGCAAGATTTTTTTACGAGGATGGCAGGGTGCGGGAAGACGGACGTTTTGAGAATGGCATCAAAACGGGTGTTTGGCGGACTTTTAAACCCGACGGCCTGCTCGAAATGGTTAATGAGTATGACCGTTACGGGCAGCCCAAAAGGTAATGTGTTAGGAAATTGATAATACCAATACCCCGGATGTGCAGAAAAACCAAAACTGTGTCTGATTTAAATTATTGACCCCAATTTTGTAAAATCGTTTTTGCTCAACAAAACAACTATGAAAAGGTCCGTTAAGTTTGTCTGGATAGGATTTTGGGTAACTTTATCTGCAATTATTGCCCTCATTATTGCGACCAATTATGGCCTGTTCGGCCCTATGCCCTCGCTCGAAGAAATCCAGAACCCGACTGCAAGCGAGGCATCCGAAGTTTACAGCGATGACGGGACCTCTATGGGTAAATTCTACCTCGAAGACCGAAGCCCGGTTTCCCTTGATAAAATTTCGCCCAATGTGATCAAAGCGTTGATTGCAACCGAGGATGAAAGGTTTTACGAACATGCCGGTATAGATGGACGCTCTATGATGCGTGCCGTAAAAGGTGTGCTTACCTTTTCACCGGCAGGGGGCGCCTCAACCATTACCCAACAATTGGCCTTAAATATGTTTGGTGGTTCAAGGGCTTATAATAAACTGGAACGGGCCATGCAAAAAGTAAAAGAATGGATCATTGCTGTAAAACTCGAAAGGAATTTTACAAAAGATGAAATCATTCTTTATTACCTCAATACGGTTTCATTCGGCGACAATGTTTTTGGTATCAGAAATGCCGCACGTACCTTTTTTCAGAAAGAACCGATTGACCTCACCGTAGACGAAGCTGCTCTTTTGGTAGGTGTACTCAAAGCCAATACCGCTTATAACCCACGCCGCTATCCCGAGGCATCGAAGCAGCGAAGAAATGTAGTACTTGAACAAATGGTGCGTAATAATTTCATTTCACCTGCTGATGGTGACATGTTAAAGGAAAAACCCATTAAACTCAATTACAAAAAAATCGATCAAAACGAAGGACTTGCACCCTACTTCAGAGAAAGTGCGGTGAAGGAAGAAGTGAAAAAAATGCTTGAGGGAAAAGTGAAACTGAACGGAAAGCCTTATAACATCTATCGTGACGGTTTGCGCATTTACACAACCATCGATATCAAAATGCAAAAAATGGCTGAGGATGCCATGGTAAAAACCATGATAGCCAATCAGAGCATTTTCAATCAATTTGGGTTTGTAAGAACAGGATCGGTGTTTAATAAACGAGAAAAGGAACTAAATAAATTTATTAAGCAAAGTGACAGGTGGAGGTATCAAAAGGCAGAAGGAATGAGTGATGAAGAGAATATGGCAACTTTTAAACAGCCTGTAAAAATGACCATATTCACCTGGAAAAACAGTGGACGTGAGAAGGACACTACCATGACCCCGCTGGACTCCATCAAGTATTTGAAAACCCACCTGCAAAGTGGTTTCATAGCCATGGAACCCCAAACAGGTTATGTAAAAGCATGGGTGGGCGGTTATAATTTTAAAACATTCAAACTTGACCATGCCAACATAAATATGAAGCGGCAGGTAGGCTCAACCATCAAACCTATGCTGTATGCGCAGGCTCTCGAAGAAGCAGGCTACAATCCTGAAACCGTTCTGGAAAACCGTCAGCAGTTTTTCCCAGGTTCGGGAATGGTGCCGGCAACGGGCAAAGGTGCAAGGGGTGGTAGCGTTGCCATGTCGCGGGCGCTCGCCTTATCAATGAATGGGGCTGCTGCTTACCTTATGAAACAACTTGGACCGGTGAGGTTTGTAGACTTCCTCAACCGCTGTCAGGTACAAACCCCTCTCCGCCCCTTCCCTTCACTTGCCCTTGGAAGCTGCGACCTGAGTTTATATGAACTGATCTGGATGTATACCATGTTTCCCGGCCGCGGATTTAATGTCAAGCCGCAAATCATTACACGTATTGAAGACAGAAATGGGAATGTACTGGCCACAAGCGCTCCGCAGATTAAAGAAGTAATCAGTGAGGTTTCGGCGTACACCATGGCCAAAATGATGCAGGGTGCCATTCAGTTCGGTACTGCAACCCGTATGAAAAACTATGGTTTAAAAGTAGATGTTGCGGCAAAAACCGGAACAACCAATGATAATACCGATGCGTGGTTTATGGCCTACACCCCGGAATTACTTTGCGGCACCTGGGTTGGTTGCGATGAAAACTGGATCCACTTTCCATCAAGTTCCGGTGCAGGTTATGGAGGGGCTGCGGCCTTACCGATGGTAGGCGAATTTTTAAAGGCCGTTTACAACGATAAATCGCTTGGGTACAATCCTGAAGGGAAATTTGTAAAACCGCAGGTAGACAAAAACGACATTATATATGACTATATAGAAAACATCTCGATTATACCGGTTGAAGGTGCAACAGGTGACAACTTTGGTGCGGGTACCGAAGAGCAATATCTTGAGGATATGTACAATGAAGACATTTATGAAAACTACGGGGAAATTGAGGAAAGTGAAAAACCGTTGACAAAAAAACAACTCGATAGCCTCAATCAGATTCGCATAAAGGACTCATTGGAAAAGGCCGCAAAGGAACCCAAGGCAGAAATGCCGCCTCCTGAAGAAAAGAAATCGAAGAAGGAACTCAGACGTGAAGCCCGGCAGAAAAAGCAGGACGAAAAACGTTCAGGAAATTAATAATAAATGCCCGTTTTGTAACGGGCATTTTTATTTTCTGAATGCTTATTGTGCAGAAACAATCAAGATTCCGCCGAATGTGGTAGCGCCAAAACAGGGACTTTACTATAAAAAACCAACTGCCTTGTATGCGATGTACGGAATAGTAAATTAAAGAAGCTGTGTTTTTGCGGGAAAGTAATCAGCAATTCAATACCTTGTTTCACACACATGTGGTTCAATGCATCTACAAAACCTTCCCCATGCAGCAAATGGGTTTGAGGATTGAATAAAATAAACCTGTCCGTTAATTTTTTAAGTTCAGCCTTTTCCTCGTCTGTAATGGTATTACTTCTGTGTTCATTTACATGTGCAATATGAACCACCGGCTGCAGCCAATGAAGCCATTTATCAATAACATCGAACGGCAGCATTTCATCCACATGATGAAGTTCTACTGCAAGCCCTGCATGTTCAATTTTGGTAAAATTGGCCATCGGGGGAACAATCAGCACAGGAGTATTTGAACGGGCAATAACTTCTACGGCACGGCTTGTACCAAAAACCTGTTCAAATGCATTTGAACCGGTTACACCCATTACTACAAAGTCAAATACATGACGCCTCATAAAATCTTCCATCAAAGAAGAAAACTCGCCGGCCTTTAACTCAATAGAAGTTGGAACACCGGTCATATCATACAGCGACACCTGAAGTTCTTCAAGTTGATGCATTATGGCTTTATCCCTTTCATCGGTATCGCCACCAACCGGGGTGCCATCATCGCCGGTTATAGTGTCACTTACCACACTCAACATGGTGAGTCTGCTTGCTCCTATGGCTTTTCCAAAATGGGCAGCATAAATAGCCGCATTCAGCGATGTAGGAGAAAAATCGATAGGAACCAGAATTTTGGGCATAGTCTCAATTTTTTATACTTCCGAAAATACAAACGATAAAGCTAACAAAATATGTTGAAAATCATACTTGGGTATTAAGATTCAATTACTTACCCCAACCCCATTTCAGAAAAACGGGGAATGCCCTGCCCCAGGTCGGAACATCATGCCGCCCATCAGACAATTCAAGATAACGGATATCAGTTTCCCGGTCATACCCTTTTGCCTCCAGTTCTTCTATCAATCCAAGGGTGTCATCAATACTGTCGATGATGCCGTTGTTATTTCGGTCCATGGTTTCGTCAAGCGTTCCGGTCTGAAAAAAGAATTTCATTCCTTCATGGTATTGCCCCTCCCGTATAATCTTATGAATTATCCTGTCCGTATCTTCATTGTAATCATCATCAAGATCGCGTAAACGCCACCAAAAAGAGCCACTGAAAACGCCCACTTTTGAAAATATCTTCGGGTACTTCCATGCAACATCAATAGCGCTTAATCCACCCAACGAAAAACCGGCATAGGCCATTTCCTTTACACCTGAAAGGTTGTATTTGCCCATTATGGCAGGAATCAATTCCTTCATCAAAAACTTTCGGTGGAATTTTGCCCTTGACCCACGGTTTAAAAAGTCGAGGATATCTGCCGTACCATATTCCAGTTTTCTGTCGGCAGAACAATGTATACCCACAACCATGATCGGGGAAATGGCATTTTCATGATATAATTTATCCAGGATTTCGGTAAAAGGCATTTTGGGTAAATCCTGACCATCATTTACAAATAGAATAGAAAGTTCCCGGCTTGAAAAAAGGTACTTAGGTTGATAGACATCAATTTTCACCACCCTATCCAGGTAATCTGATGGATATTCCATCGATTCAACCCAAATATGCCTGTACTCTTTTTTATGTTCCGTTCTCTTCTCTGCAGTCATAGCGTCAAATATAGGTGGATGGCATACACAAATAACGAATGGCTTTAAATAATTAGCAACCTGTTTTTAACATGACTATGGAGTGTAGGTCATAATAACCGTGTCGCCTTCAAGCCTTTGCCTGAGCCAGTTGTAAACCTTTTTGTATTCATCAGCAGGCTGGCGCTTTTTCAGGTTAAGTTCGGCCTTCCACCCTTTTATGATTTTGTCTTTTGAAACCTCATAAAATTCAACAGGCATCAGATTAAAAGATTCCATGTCCGGCATCAGTGCCGTCATTTCCCTTCCCAAACGGATGCGCATACTATCGAATCCGGCAGGATTATCCGCTGCATTTTTTATTTCATCAAGCTGTGAGAAAATCTGCCCAATGGCCTGACTGTTGTTTTCTATGGATGCATTAATGGATCCTATGATCGAACCTCGCCTTGTTACGTCACCATAGCCTTGTTGAATTTCAAGGACAGCATTACTGATACCATATATTTTCATCCTGTTTCTCAGGTCGGTGTATTCGGCACTGTCAATTTCGGCGCCAATAACCGTAACGGTTACCACAGGTTTATTGTCCCTGAACTCTGCCAATGATTTTATAACCAACCGCTTGGTCCCTTTAAATTCATTTTGAACAAACTGCTTGGTTTTTTCTTCAAAAATGTACCTCCGAACAATACCGTAGGTCAGAAATATGCTTGGTATAAGGGTTACCAGAACGATTCCGGAAATTAGCCTTTTTATCCTGATGGCCCTTACCGACTGCACCTCTTGCAATGACGGATACCTCAGGATCCTGACTATAAAATAAGTTGCGAGGCTGATAAAAACGGTATTGATAAAAAAGAGATAAAAAGCTCCGAGGATATAGGAACCGTTCAGGTTGGCAATGCCAAAACCAACTGTACATAAAGGTGGCATTAAGGCCGTAGCAATAGCCACACCCGGAACCACATTGCTTTGCCTGAGTTTACCGCTGCCTGCTACGATCCCTGCAATTCCGCCAAAAATCGCAATCAGCACATCATAAATGGTCGGGGTTGTTCGTGCAAGCAGTTCAGAACCCGGAACCTTCAACGGACTTATAAAAAAATAAACAGTGGAGGTAAGTATACTCAGGCCTACAGCAAGCGCAAAGTTCTTGAGCGCCCTGTACACAAGTCCAAAATCATGGATAGC
>JALOMX010000039.1 GCA_025455245.1 Chitinophagaceae bacterium | reverse complement strand
CGCGTGTCGCTCACCTCTACAATGGCCCCAAGCCTTTTTGCGGTAGCAATAGCCTGTAAACCCGCTACCCCGGCCCCAATGATTACCACCCTTGCAGGAGGAATACTCCCGGCTGCGGTCATAAACATCGGGAAATAACGGGGAAGCATATGCGCAGCAAGCAGCACTGCTTTATAGCCGGCTATATTGGCCTGACTGCTTAAGATATCCATCGATTGCGCCCTTGTGGTACGCGGCAACATGTCAAGACTGAAAATGGTAGCATTCTGTTCTGCAAGCTGTTTCATTTTGTCCGCTGCAAACAGAGGGCGGTAATCACCAATCAATACCTTATCACGCCACTCCTTTTCATGCTGTATGTGCATGGCAAGAACAAGTTCACACTGCTGCATCACCTCCACCCTTGTTCCCATCCGGGCGCCTGCGGCACGGTATGCGTCATCAAATGCAAATGATTTGAGCCCTGCTTCATTTTGAACCACTACCTTATGTCCGGCTTTAACTAAACTGGCTACGTGTTCCGGTAAAAGCGACACCCTTGATTCGGGCGCGGGTTCATGTAATACACCTATTGTCATATCGGGCAAGTTAAGGAATCAAAACCAATAAAAAAATGACTTTCAACGCTTTGCAGCACTAATACCGGATGGTAAAATGCTGTTTTACTTTAAACTCTTTTTTAAAAAATACAATACCTATAAAAAATAAATCAATGCTCAGGGTTATCCTTTCGTCTTTTTTAATCTCCTCCCATGCCTTCTCCATTTCGGCACTCCAATGGATATCATCAAAAACAACCAAACTGTCCTGATGCAGGCATTCAAAAATCTGATTGAAGTACCGGAGGGTTGGTTCATAACGATGATTGCCGTCGATGTAAACAAAATCAATCTTTGGCATCTTTTTCAATGCAACAGACAACGTATCGTCAAAATTCCCTTCTATGAGTTCAATGTTGTTTAGACCGAACTTTTGAAAATGCTGCTTCGCCTTTCGGGCTATGGCCGGAACGCCCTCAAGGGTAAGGATGTGTGCAGCATGATCGGCCTGAGCAAGGTAGGAAGTTGTAATCCCAAGCGAAGTTCCAAGTTCAAGAATGGTATGGCTTTTATAATAGTTTGCCATCCTGAATAATAAGCGGCTGTATTTTGAAGGTTTCAGCGCATTACGGGCAATCTCGCTGACCTTTCTTACGGTTCCTGTACCTTTTCTTGATCCTGCACCCAAATCGACCACTTCAAGTTCCTGATCATCATGTAACAATTCTCTCCTGAGATCTTCAAGGGGCGTGTAGCAATAATAAGACCCTTTATCATTTAATACATGGATGACAAAATCAAAAACGAACGGAGAATGAATACCATGCCCCTTCCCATTCTCCGCAGTCAACAGGTATTTTACATATTTAAAACCTAACTTTAAAGGGCTGTACATAATGTTCAGATAAATTCTCAACCAAATCTCCCTATGGCCTCACAATTATTACGGAAATCACCCAATCCTACAGTTAATTATTCATTTACTCAACCTCAACCTTAACCTCAACCTTAACCTCAACCTCAACCCTGTCTGCCGACAGGCAAGCTCAACCTTTCATCACATCCTCTCCCAACACTGAAAGCTGTAATCAAAAAGATGCTTTTCATCTTTCAAAAAAGGCCGCTCCCATTCAATGCTCCATTCCTTATCATTAAGTTGCGGAAACCAGGTATCAGCCTTCTCCATTTTGGTGTGTACCCTCGTAAGGTAAACCCGGTTTGCCAATGGCAAAGCTGCCTGATAGATGGTTCCTCCTCCGATAATAAAAATTTCATTCACCTCCAGTGAAGAAGCTAAAATGAGCGCTTCATCAAGGCTGCCTGCCGTCCAGACACCATCATATTTCCAGTCTTTATTTTGGGTAACCACAATATTGGTCCTGCCCGGCAAAGGCCTACCCATGGAATCAAATGTTTTCCTTCCCATGATGACCGGCATGGCCCAGGTTGTATTCTTAAAAAACTTCAGGTCCTGCGGCAGATGCCATGGCATTTGTCCATCTATTCCAATGGCATCGTTTTCATCGGCAGCTACTATGAGTGTAATGTGTTGCAATTTATTTTTTGAGATTTGAGATTCGAAATTTGAAATTCGTGATTTGTTACTCCTTTATAATTCCCATTTATACTTTCTTATTCCTCATTTCTTATTCCTTATTTCTTATTCCTTATTTCTTATTTCTTATTTCTTATTTCTTATTTCATATTTCATATTTCATATTTCGTATTTCGTATTTCGTATTTCCCCCTCATACCGCCACCGGCGCCTTTATCCCCGGGTGACATTGATAATTGACCAGTTCAAAATCGCTGAACTGAAACCCGAAAATATCTTTCACCTCAGGATTGATCTTCATCTGCGGCAACGGATAAGGTTCGCGCGACAACTGAAGTTCGGCCTGCTCAAAATGATTGGAATATAAATGCACATCGCCGAAAGTATGCACAAAATCGCCGGGAATCATATCAACAACCTGTGCTATCATCATGGTAAGCAAGGCATAAGAAGCAATGTTGAACGGAACGCCCAAAAACACATCGGCACTGCGTTGATATAACTGACAGCTCAGGCTTCTTTTACCATTGGCTTCCACCTTGGTATAAAACTGAAACATGTTATGGCAAGGCATTAATGCCATCCTTGGCAGGTCAGCTACGTTCCATGCACTTACAATCAATCGCCTGCTATCGGGATTCTGTTTCAGTTCTTTGATAAGCCACGAAATCTGATCAATCGATTCGCCCCCTGCCCCTTGCCAGCTTCTCCATTGCTTGCCATACACCGGACCGAGTTCGCCGTTTTCATCTGCCCACTCATCCCAGATGGAAACCCCGTTTTCTTTAAGGTATTGAATATTGGTTTCACCTTTCAAAAACCATAACAATTCGTAAATAATGCTTTTCAGGTGGACCTTTTTGGTGGTGATCAAAGGAAATCCCTCCTGCAGGTTAAACCGCATTTGATACCCGAAAATACTGCGTGTACCGGTGCCGGTGCGGTCTTCCTTTTCCGAACCTGTATTTATGATGGTTTTTAATAGCTGATGATATTGTTCCATGTGCGCAAATTAAATTCATTTAAAAGGATTTGGTAATGCAAAAAGGGGGGTTCATGTAAAAACTGCCTAATTTGTGGATAAGGGGATATCCTATATATTTTCCCAAAGGATAATTTGTTATAAATTTGAGAAAATTAATTTCTTATGAAAAAAACACCAATTATCCCTTTTTTGGCTCTTGTGATGTTTTTCACTTTGGGCCAGCAATCATTCGCCCAGATTTCCGTAGGAGCCAAGGGTGGTCTGAATGTCAGTAACTTATCAGGAGTTAATGACATTGAGGGCCTTGAATCAAATGCCCTTGTCGGGTTTCACCTTGGTGGCTTTGTAACTTTTAATCTTGGAAGAAATTTTGCTATTCAACCCGAATTACTTTTCAGCACACAAGGTGCCAAATGGGAAGGCTTCGGTGAATCGGAAAATTTGAAATTGAACTATTTCAACATTCCTGTGATGGTTAAGTTCCTGACCAACAGCGGCTTTTATTTGGAAGCCGGCCCGCAACTTGGGTTGCGCACAGGTGATGTAACATTTGATGATGAAGACATTTCCGATGAGTTCGAAAGTTCTGACGTAAGCGCTTGCTTTGGTCTTGGATTTCAGCCCACCAAGAGTCCTTTTGGCATTGGAGCAAGATACAATATCGGTTTGGGTACCGTATCTGAACTTGAAGATTTTGACGAAGAAACTGTGGATGTAAAAAATGGCGTTTTTCAGTTGAGCCTTTACTGGCGCTTTTTGGGTGGCGGCAAACTGAAAGCCAGCCACAAAGCTACTAAAATGCCCAAAACAGTATTGTAATTTTCTTAATTAAAAATGCATAAAACGCTGCCATCACGGCGGCGTTTTTTTATAGCCTTTCTATCCCATATTTCTTTGCATAATCGATCAGCCAGGCTACCACATAATTGTACGATTCAATACCCTCAGGCTGATTATTGCTCATGAGGTAAAGGTTATAAACCCGGTTCAGCAGGGGTTGGAAGGGATTTTTGTGCCTTTGTACAAACTCCCTCAGTTCAAGCATATCCCTCTTGTAATATCCGGGCAGTCTGTCGAGTCTAGATTTGGCCTGTATAGAATCGCGGGAGAATAATTCGCTCAAGGCATACTCAAACATCGAAGTATAGGCGCTGTACCTGAATGCAGGGTTGGGGCTGCTTTTGGCCGCCAGAAAACCCACAAGGTTGGCCTCGCTTTCCGTACCAAAACCAATCTGATGTGCCATTTCGTGACAAACCGTAAAGGGCAGACCTGCTTGGGGGCTGTAAAAATTTACATGCGCTTCGCCGGTTAAAGGAAACAGGTAACCACCATAGCCGGTATAGGATTGCAAGGGGCCCAACAGGTTTGGTTTCAGGCTAACTGTTTCAAAATCCATAAACGGAAATTCTTTTTGTGCAGCGCCGTAGGCTTCCTTTGCCGTTTTGGAAAGCGATTTCCGGTCATTCGTTTTAGCCGGCGTAACGGCGGAACTGTCGGCACAAATTTGTCTGATCTTCTTATCCAAATGGTCGGTAAGCCATTCCACTTCGGCAGTGGTGTACCGGTCAGGTGAAATGCCAAGCAAATACGATGAGCCCAGCCGGTAATAATTGAGACCCCATAAGAGATAAAAAAAAGCATAGGCCCAAAGAGCCAAATGAATGAATAAAACGAAAGAGTTCTTTAGGAGCGGGAGCGATTTTTTCCCCTGTAATCTCAGCCTGAACAATCGAATAAGGGTAAATAGAATCAGGAAAATCAGTGCCGCCACCAGTAAATCACCGATGCTAAATGGTATCCAACCGAAGATAATGCGTTGAAAACGGCCAATAAAAGGGTATAGACCCTGTGCGTAATTTTTTTCAATAAAAAATGGAAACATTTTACAGCACTCAATGCAGGCTATCAACAGGACCGGCCATATGAAAGGTTTAAAACGTTTCATTGAATTCATAGTGCTTTAGCAGAGGTGTCAGTTCACAAAACTCCAGTAAATCCCAAGCCTCAGCAGCAGGCCGGGGTTGGCATACAGCGGTGCGGCAAGGTTGTTCTTCGTAAAATTGAAACCATTTCCAAGCTCAAAGGTGTTCAGGTTTTCGGCGCGCAAAAAGCCGCGGAAACTGTTGATCCGTATGTGCAAAAACGCATGGATATCCGGCCGGTTGGTAATGGTTTCTTCCGATTGGGCTACCCATTGACCGTTAAACGCACTCCAGTTGTCCGCCGTAAAAGGCGAAAAATACCTGAATTCGATGCCGGTGCTCAGGTTCAGGTTTTTATAAAAATTCCCCTCGTATGCAAAACGGTTCTGTGTGTAAATCAGCGGAAGGTTAATACCGCTGCTTGTGGATTGCTGAATATGCAGTTCACTGTACAAATTCCAGCGCTTTGTCAGTTTAAATTTCTTTTCACCGCTGATGCGCAGGATGCTTTGAAGGGTCCCGTCCTGTTCTGCCTCATAAAATCCCTTCCAGTAGGTGTAGTTGCTTACGAGGTGGTATTTTGCTTTCAGCGCAAGGCCAAGACGGTTAACGAACAGGTCTCCGGAAAATGTAGTCCAGTTTTCCGTATTCAGATCAAGCGTTTCCTTTAGGTAAAAATTACTTTGTCCGTTAAAAACAAAGGAAGGGTTTCTGTTTGCATTCTGAAAGCCAAGCACCAGGGCACCGAGTTTGCTGCCGAGATTGGTTTGCAGGGTGGCATTTACAAAATAATTTCCAAGGTAAGGTCCGGTCAGGAAAAATTTTCCATTGGCGTTTACATCCCATTTCCGGTTGCGGGTGCGGTTCCTGTATTCTCCCAATAGATAGGTTCCGTGCAGGTCATCGGGAATGCCGGCAAACCAGCCCCGCAGCCACTGAAACGCGGCTCCAACTTTAAAAAACTGCTCAAGGTTCTTTTTGTCCGGAAAAAAAACAAGCGCTGCTTCATTGGTTATCTCCCGCCACCGGTCGGTCATGCTGCCCACTGAATCGGTATTCTCAAGTCCGAAATGTTCCTTGTAAGCTTCCTGTGCAGAAGCTGTAAGATAGTTCTCATCCCGGTAGGTAAAGCCCCTGTTGAAATAATGGATGTTATGCTGCAGCCTGATCCTCGGATAAAATTTCTGTACCAGGTTGGAATCGGCATCGTAAAATTCCTCCTTTTGCCCCACATCATATTGATGTCTGAGGAAAAATGTCTGACTGTAATAGTCGGATCCGGTAACAAGGTTCGATGTCAGGAAGTTTGTAGTATACGCTTCGTCAGCGCCAAGCCATGTGGGGATATTGAATCTTTCGAAATAAGCGGGGTTATCATCGGTCAGAAAACTGTCGTTCCTGATGCCCCCGTTTTCATTTACCTTGGTCCTGTTTCTGATAAAAGCCACAAACCCGGAATAACGCCTGTTCTTGGTTGAAAAATCGGATGAAAGCCTGATGGCAGAATGATTGCCCGCTGAACTTTTAAAATGCCCGGGCGAATTGATCAACCGGTAATCGAAAGCAATATTCCAGAGCGGTTTTAAATTTTGTGTATGTAAAATTTTTATGGTTTGCTCTGCTTTGGCACCGAGAATATAATCGATTTCGGTATAAGGCCTTGTGGTATTAAATACCCTTGTATTCGCCAGGGTGAAGTGGTAAATATCATATCCATGAAAACCGGGGTCGTAACCCGGCTGCGTATTTGGATTGAATAAAACCGACCTTGCCGCTCCCGCATATTGGTTCAGGTACAGGTAATCGAAGGGTAAAGCAAAACGATTGTAAAAATTGTGAACTGTACTATCAATAAAACGAATCCTTGAAGAGTCGAACATCCGGTAAAAAATGGTGATCGAATCCTCATTACGGTCCCGCTGTTGCAGCGAATCCCCGCCCTGATTAGCGCCCCCTATCGGCCTGCCCTGACTATCAACCCGGTAATTCACCGGCGGATTCACCTGTGCCCGGAGCACAAGGCTGAAAATCAGCGACAAAACAAGGCATATCCGGAAGGGCATTTTTTTTACCAGTGAATATTTAAAAACGGTGTGCAACAACTGTGTAATGTATTTGGGTTGGCTAAAACGGGATGGTCCTGTTTTATATTGTTTCGATTAATCCTTTAAAAATGGCCGTCATCTTTGGTTCGGCTGCTTTTGCCGCTTCCAATACCTCATCGTGGGTAATGATATTGTTTTCTTCCCTGATGCCAAGGTCGGTAATGACGCTGATGGCAAACACCGGAAGCCCCATATGACGGGCTACGATATTTTCCTGAACCGTGCTCATACCCACGGCATCGGCACCCAAAATATGGAGCATTTTGTATTCGGCCCTTGTTTCAAAGGTGGGGCCGGTTACCCCTGCATACACGCCCTGATGAACGGGAATGTTCAAACTTTCTGCCACCGCTTTTGCCTTTTGGATCAGGTCTTTACTGTAAGGCTCGCTCATGTCCGGAAATCTTGGCCCGAGTTCATCAATATTGGGTCCAAGCAATGGATTGTGGGCGAAAAGGCTGATATGGTCCGAAATGATCATGAGGTCGCCTACATGAAAGGAGGTATTCATGCCACCGGCTGCATTGCTGAGCAAAAGGGCTTCTACACCCAAAAATTTCATCACCCTCACCGGAAAAGCCACATCTGCCGGACTGTATCCTTCATAAAAATGAAAACGGCCCGCCATACACACCACTTTTTTACCGCCGAGTTTTCCAAAAATCAGGGTGCCGCTGTGGCCTTCTACGGTACTCTCAGGAAAATTGGGAATGTCGCGATAGGGAATTTCACATTCAACCTCCATCTCCGATTTGAAATTGCCAAGGCCGCTTCCAAGTACAATACCAACCTGTGGCCTTTCATCGTAATATTCCTGAATGACTGCAACGGTTTCTTTTAGCTTTTGAATGATGCTGATTCCCATAAGAGTTTTTTATTGAAAATAATGCGCCGTAAAAATACCATTCGGCACGTGAATAATTTGGATTGTCTTTACTATTAAAGCATGCTTAACGATTCAAGGCATTGATAGTCAGTTTTCTGCTTTTAAAAATTCAAGGAATTTCTGCATCCCGAGCCGCTTGGTTTCATCCAGCAAATAACTGATATTATGGGTATAATATTCATGCAGGTCGTAATGGGGAAAAGGGTTTGCCTCCACAACTTGATCTATCCTGCTGAGCCCCCATTCGTTTGCAATGTTAAATGCATCAATAAAAGTTTCAGGCAGTTCTTTATTGGCTACCCATGCTGCAAAGACAAATGGTAAGCCCGTAAAGTCTTTCCATGCCTCAGCAAGGTCGTAATCCATTTTGGATACCTTGCGCTGCAAAAATGCACGGTCGCCAATGACCACGCCTGCCGTGGTTCCCTTGATTTCTTCCTGATAACCCGGATAGGCAGGCACAAGCTTTGGCGAAAGCTTCCAGTGATGTTTAAGTAAAATGCGGGTGAGCGCGACCGAAGTTCGGCTTTGATAATCAAGTAAGATGGTTTCTACCTGCGAAAGCGGCACATCGCTGAAAACAGATACACTCTTTACCGGTCCGTTTGCACCGATACAGTAATCTGCATCAATGTAATAATCTGCCAATTCAGGCAAAACAGCCACCGGCACCAAACCAATATCTATTTCATTTCCCTTCAGTTTTCGGGCTACCTCACTCGGGTAATCAACCGAGAGATCAATGTATTTCCGGATTTCACTTTGTTCAATCCCGTACAACAATGGTTTCGTATTCAAATAACTTACTGCCCCTACCCTTATCTTTTTTTCCAATGGTGAATCCGTATTTTTGCGGCCGCGAAGATACAAACCGTTTGTCTGTTTGTAGTTTATGGTTTGTTGTTTGTAGTTGGGCGGGCGTCTTTTTCCATAAATTATCGATCCTCCGGCTCCCAAACCAAATACACAAATCGCACACAAACAATAAACAACAAACGATATACCATAAATATAAAAATTTGGAACTAACCTCTCTTACCGCCATTTCGCCCATCGACGGCCGTTATCGTAAACAGGTAAATAACCTTGCGCCTTATTTCAGCGAGTTCGGTTTAATCCGTTACAGGGTACTTGTGGAAATTGAATATTTCTTCCTGCTTGCCGATAAAAAGTTTTTCACCCTGAATGCAAAAGCAAGGAAGGCCCTTAAAGAATTGTCGGAAAACTTCTCAACCGAAGATGCACAGGCCATTAAGGAGATAGAAAAAACAACCAACCACGATGTAAAGGCAGTGGAGTATTACATTAAGCAAATACTTGATAAAACCGGAGCTGCAGAGGAGGTGAAAGAGTTTGTACATTTCGGCCTTACCAGCCAGGATGTAAACAATACGGCCATTCCGCTAAGCTTTAAGCATGCCATGGAATTTGAATACCTGCCGGCGCTCATCAACCTGCAAAAGCATCTGCACGAATTGGCTGTTCAGTGGCGCGATGTTGCCCTGCTTGCCCGTACGCATGGTCAGCCTGCATCGCCTACCCGTCTTGGGAAAGAGATCATGGTTTTTGTAGAACGAATCGACAATCAGGTGCAACTGTTCAGCTACGTACCGTATGCTGCCAAATTCGGCGGTGCTACCGGCAATTTCAATGCGCACCATATAGCCTATCCCAAAACCAACTGGATTGAACTTGCCAACCATTTTGTGGAAGACATCCTCGGTTTGCAGCGCATGCAGTTTACCACCCAAATCGAACACTATGACCACCTTGCGGCACACTTTGATTGCATTAAACGGATTAATAATATTTTAATTGATCTGTGCCGCGATATATGGACTTACATCAGTCAGGATTATTTCAAACAAAAAACCAAAAAAGGCGAAGTAGGCAGCAGCGCCATGCCCCATAAGGTAAACCCTATTGACTTTGAAAACTTAGGCATCCCCGTTGCCCATACCATGATAGCGCTTGCTTCCATTGAAAAAGGCCTGAATAAGCTTGTACTGAACGAAAAGAAAATTGCCGCCGACCTTGAAGATAACTGGGCAGTGGTGGCCGAAGCCATTCAAACCGTACTGCGCCGCGAAAACTATCCCAATCCTTACGAAGCCCTCAAGGAATTGACCCGCGGGGCAAGCGGTATCAACAAGCAAAGCATGCATGCATTTATCGATGGATTGAAAGTAAGCGCTGCCCTGAAAAAGGAACTGAAGAAAATAACCCCTTCAAACTATACAGGCATTTGCCCGGAGTATTGAGGTTGCATCTTCATTACATTTTTATGCCATGAAACCTCACCACGGCAGCCGTACCCTGATGGTGCAAACCTTCATCAAGTACGGTTAGGGTTTCAGTATTTTCCATTATGTGTAGTTCGCTAAACGCTGCTGCAAGCATATCTGAAGTCATAAGCAGACCGATATCTTTCGGTCCTCCGGAATGATATTGCAATTGATTTGGCGTGAATGCTTCTAAAATGAAATGTCCGTTGCGTGCAAGCCAATGAATGATCCTTACGTGGAAGGCTTGACGCAATGGGGCCGGCAAGTGAAAAAATATGCAGGCAATCGCATCAAATGACTCATGGGTAACAAAGTGGGCGGCATCGGCTACTTCGTACCGGATGTTGACGCCCTCTTTTTCAGCAAGCGCTATAGCCTTATCCCTTCCTGCT